>DASQHH010000034.1:0-1702 GCA_035632195.1 Vicinamibacterales bacterium | reverse complement strand
GACCTACATCCAGCGTCTCGTGGCCGCGACCCGGCCCTACAACCCGGATACCGACTGGTACGTGCACTCGCCGTCGGAGCTCGTCGAGCACGGCGTCGACCTCGGCGCGTCGCCGCGCGCGATCATCTGCTGGGGGCGGCTCGCGAAAGTCTGGGGGCTCCTCGTCCGCCGCCGCACCGAGGTGTATCCTGAGGACATCCAGGATCTCGCGCCGTACATCCTCGGCCACCGCATCTGGCTCGGGCCGCACGCCGCCAGCCACGGACTGACGACAGACACCGTCATCACCGACGTCATCGACAAAGTCCCGATCCCCTAGGCCGTCGTGCGCACCCGCGAAACCGACGTCGAGGCGTTCGTCAACCTCTCGGAGCTGACCGAGATCGAGCTGCTGATCCTGCGCCGGATGCGCGAGTTCACCATCGGCGAGCATCGCAGTGTGTTCCACGGCACCGGTTTCGACCTCGTCGGCCTGCGCGACTGGCAGGCGGGCGACCGCCTGTCGATGATCGACTGGCCGCAGTCGACGCTGACGAACTTCAGCCCGCTGATCGTCCGCGACTTCGAACAGCGCAGCACCGCGACCGTCATCACCGTGGCCGACGCGTCGCTCTCGACGCGCTGCGGCATCGACGGCGTCCCGATCGCCGCCGCCATCGCCCGCGCCATCGGGACGATCGGCATGTCCGCCGTCTTCTTCCAGGATCTCTTCGGCCTCATCGTGTTCGATGCCCGCTTCGATCAGCTGTCGGCCGTCCGGCCGCACGTCGGCAAAAGCCAGGTCATCCACTGCCTCGACGCGTACCAGTTCCAGACCGGGCTTCAGCCCCTCAAGCGCTCCGAGAGCCTCAGCATGTCGCTCGCCGGCTTCATGCGGAAGACGTCGATGGTGCCGGTCATCTCGGACTTCCTGTTCGACAACCCGGAGCAGGTGCTGAAAGAGCTCGCGCAGCTCAACTCGATGCACGACGTCTTCATCGTGCTGATCGACAGCGCGTTCGCGTTCGAGCTGCCGCCGATCTCGGCCGGCTGGATCGAAGCGTTCGACGTCGAGACCGGGCGGTCGCGCGTGCTGTCGCGCGGCGCGATGACCGCGCTCTCGAGGCGGACGCGCGCGTGGCAGGACGACGTCGCGGCGGCGGCGAAGAAGCACGACCTCGATGTCCTTCGCATCGGGGTCGATGAAACGGAAACGGCGATCGCGTTGAGCGAATTCATTGCTGAACGCCGCCTTCGGAAGGTCTAAATGAAGCAGACACTGGCCATCATCGGGCTGCTGGCGTTCGCGCCGGCGGTCTTCGCGCAGAACCAGACGCAGACGACAAAGGCGGATCCGATCCAATGCTGGTGGAGGACGACGGCCGGCGCGGTGCGCGCGGGCGAAACGTTCTCGGCCGTTCTGACGTGCGCGGTCCTCGAGACGGCGGACGTCAAGGTCGTCCCGGATCAGTCGAAGCTCGAGCCGTCGGTCGTGCAGTTCGCGCCGTTCGAGGTCGCGGGAGGCTCGCATCCCGCCGACCTGCACACCGACGATCGACGGTTCTTCCAGTACGAATACCGCCTGCGCGTCATTTCCGAGAACCTGTTCGGGAAGGATGCAGCGATTCCGGAAACGAAGATCAGCTACCGGGTCCAGAGCCACACCGGCGCGGGCGGAAGCGCCGGCAGTAACGCACCGAAGGAAACGATCGAAGGGCGCGCC
>DASQHH010000033.1:0-2719 GCA_035632195.1 Vicinamibacterales bacterium | reverse complement strand
ACCGGCGTGCAGGCCTGACGCCGTTCTGCGTCGTGGCTACCGCGGGGACGACGAATACGGGCGCGGTGGATCCGCTTGATGCGGTGGCTGACGTGTGCGACGCCGAGCATCTCTGGCACCACGTCGACGGCGCCTACGGAGCGTTCTTCTATGTGTGCCGGCAGGATCTGGACCCGGACACGCGGCGGTCCTTCGCCGGCCTCACGCGCGCCGATTCGCTGACGCTCGATCCGCACAAGGGCATGTTCCTGCCGTACGGCACCGGCGCACTGCTGGTGCGCGACGGCGCAGCACTGCGGGCGGCGCACGAGGCGACGGCGGCGTATCTGCCCTCGATGCCGCACCCGGAGGACTTCTACGATCCCAGCCAGCATGGCCCGGAGCTGTCGCGGGGCTTTCCCGGCCTGCGGGTCTGGCTGTGCGTGAAGCTGTACGGAGCGGCGGCGTTCCGAACGGCCATTGCTGAAAAACGCGCGCTGACTGTCGACGCCTTCCGGCGCATCACGAAACTCCCGGGCGTCGTCGTCGATGCGGCGCCGGAGCTCTCGCTGTTTGCGTTTCATCTCAGCTGGCAGGGCGCCTCACGCGCCGACGAGGACGCCGCGACGAAGGCGCTCATGGATCGAGTCACGGCACGCGGACGGGTGATGGTCACCGGCTGCTCGACGCACGGCCGCTATCTCGGCCGCGTCTGCGTTCTGAGTTTCCGCACGCACCAGGACCGCATTGACGCAGCGGTGGACGATTTCGCCGCCGCGATTCGGGAGATCAGGGCTGAATGACTCAGAGAGAACATCTTAGACAGATTGCCGTCGCTGCGATGCGGGCGCGAGGTCTCGAACCGGACATCCCGCGCGCGGCGCTCGCCGAGGCGAACGCCGTCGGCCAGCCGCCGCGATCGACCGAAGAGCCGACCCGCGACCTGCGGTCCCTTCTGTGGTGTTCGATCGACAACGACGACTCGCGCGACCTTGATCAGCTGTCCGTCGCCGAGCCGCAGGACGGCGGCAGCGTCAAGATCCTCGTCGCGATCGCGGACGTCGACGCCGTCGTCCGGCCGCGGTCGGCCGTCGACCAGCACGCGGCGGTGAACACGACGTCCGTCTACACGCCGGCGGCGATCTTTCCGATGCTGCCGGAGAGGCTGTCGACGGATCTGACCTCGCTTGCCGATCACCAGGATCGTCTGTCCATCGTCATCGAGTTCGTCGTGGCGCGAGACGGCTCGCTGACTTCCTCGGACGTGTACGGCGCGGTCGTGCGGAACCAGGCGAAGCTCGCTTACCGGACCGTTGGCGCCTGGCTGCAGAACGAAGGGCCGCTGCCGCCGGCGGCCGCCGCGGTTCCCGGAATGGATCGGCAGCTGCGCATCCAGGACGATGTCGCGCAGACGCTCGCGCGCGTGCGCCACGAGCAGGGCGCGCTGCAGTTCGAGTCGGACGATGTCGAACACGAGTTCGACGGCGACAACCTGACCGGCGTCCGCGCCGAGGCGCCGAACCGCGCGAAGGCCTTGATCGAAAACCTGATGATCGCGGCGAACGGGGTCATGGCCCGGTTTCTGGAATCCCGCGGGTTTCCGTCGCTGAGGCGTGTGGTCCGATCGCCCGAGCGCTGGGATCGCATTCGCGAGCTTGCGTCACGGGTGGGCGAACAACTGCCGGCGCAGCCGGACGCCGGCGCGCTGGCGGCGTTGCTCGTCAGGCGGAAAGCAGCCGACCCGGAGCGATTCGCGGATGTGTCGAGGACCGTCATCAAGCTGCTCGGCCGCGGTGAATACGTCGCCGAACGTCCGGGAGGATCCGAGCCGCAGGGGCACTTCGCGCTCGCCGTCAAGGCGTACACCCACTCGACGGCGCCGAACCGCCGCTACCCTGATCTGCTGATGCAGCGTCTCGTCAAAGCGGCGCTCGCCGGTCATCCATCGCCGTACACGGGCGACGAGCTCGATCGGCTCGCACAGCACTGCACGACACAGGAGGACGCGGCGAACAAGGTCGAGCGGCAGGTGCGGAAATCGGCGGTGGCGATGCTGGTGCAGTCGCGCGTCGGCGAGAGCTTCGACGCGATCGTGACGGGCGCGACTCCGAGCGGAACATTCGTGCGCGTCGCATCTCCGCCGATGGAGGGACTGCTCGATCGGCCCGGATCGGTCGACGTGGGCGACCGCTTCCGCGTGCGGCTCACGTCGGTCAACGTCGACCGCGGCTACATCGACTTCGACCGCGCGTGAGCCGTCTTCTGACGGGCGCTACTTCCTCTCGACCTTCGTCGCGAGCAGACTGCCGTTCGACTGCGTGGTGCCCTCGACTTCCACCCTTCCGGCCGTCGACAGCGTCGCGCACGTCGTGTCCTCATATTTCGTCGAGGTGTTCGTCACGACGGTCTTCGTGGATACTCTGAACGTGACCGCGGGGCACGAACCCGTGAGAGCCGACAGCACGCCTTCCACGTCAGTTTCGCCGCCCCGGCCGTCGTCGCCGCCGCCGTGGCCGTCGCCGGGGTTCGGCTGCTCGTCCTGCACCTCAACGTCTGATGCCGTCACGGCGTTCGGGCCGGTCATGGTTCCGTGCACGTGGACGCGCTCGCCGGCGGCCAGCGCGCTCAATGCCACCGCGGTATCGCCGTGATGAACGGGTGTGCCGGGCGGTATCGTCACCGTCACGCTCCGCACGACGATCGTCCGGGCGGCCGCGTTGATGGAGGCGATGCGTCCTTC
>DASQHH010000032.1:0-2372 GCA_035632195.1 Vicinamibacterales bacterium | reverse complement strand
ACCGCAGCCAGGATCAGCGACGCATCGCCGTCGAGGGATTCAAGAGCGGACGATTCCGGGTGCTCGTCGCGACCGATATTGCCGCGCGTGGCCTCGACATCGACGCGATTCACACGGTTATCAATTACGAAGTGCCCGATTCACCCGAGACGTACGTGCATCGCGTCGGCCGCACCGGCCGCGCCGATGAGGTAGGCCAGGCGATTACGCTCGTGACTCCGGAAGAGCGCCACGCGCTTGCCTCGCTCGCAAACGCCGTCGGCGTTCATTTAGAATAAGAGAAGAGATGTCGGACCCGCTGATCGCTCCCCAGAGTCCCGAGGCGCCTCAGCCGCAGTCCGTCGACACAAGCCCCGCAGTGGCGAGGTTCAAGTCCTGCCGCTGGCGACGCCCGCCGGAAGACGGACCGGAGTGCTGCGGCCACCGCGATGTGCTGCCGATTGCCGGCACGAGTGGATTCGATCCCCAGGCTTGGTGCCCGGACTGTCAGTTCTACAAGCTCCGCCGCACGCCGAAGAAGCGAAGCCCAGAAGATTACCGGTACTGAGGCAGGCCTGAATGGCCTGAGCTCCAGAGCCTGCGCTATTCTGAAAACTCCTTAGCCAGCTCGACCCATTCCCCTTCGGGCGCCAGCTGCTGATACGCGCGCCAGTGGGGACGCGCCTCGCTCGACAGCCCCATCTTCTCGAACGTCACGGCGAGATAGAAGTGTGCGTCCGCGTAGAACGGATTCTGCCGCAGGGCTTCGCGGTAGCACGCCTGCGCTTCGCTGAAGCGTCCGAGGTCGTGGTAGATGTTGCCGAGGTTGAAGTGCGCCTCGAAGAAGTCGGACTCGAGGCCGATCGCCCGTTCGTAGAGCGCCTGTGCCTCCGCCAGCTCGTCGCGGCTGTAATGGATGTTCGCGAGGTTGATGAGGCCGGCGACCAGATACGGATCGAGTTCCAGCGCCTTGCGGTACGCGGCCGCCGCCTGCTCGAGCTTCGAGTCGTCCCCATCGTCGAGCGCCGAACCGACCTTGAAGTACTCCTCGGCGAGCGCCGTGTCGCGCGCCGGATTCCCGGCGGCTGACGTCTGTCGCCGCGGGGACGGACGCCGCAGCGCGATGATCTTCGCCGGCTCGGCGTCGAGCCGGAAATCGAACGCGAGCTGACCCTGGCGTTCGGCTACGAGCGTCCGCGCGATCCGATGGAACGACAGCCCCTGTTCCAGACTCTCGTTGAGCTGTCGGATGGAGCCCAGGTCGGTGAAGGCAAAGAAGATGTCGGCGTTGGTGCGCTTGACCGGATGCAGGACCCCGCACTTCATCAGATACCGGAGATGGTCCTCGCGCACGGCCGGATACCGAACCACCAGATCGCGGAGCGCGTGATACTGCCGCTTCAGCGTCTCGGGAGTCGTGACACCGGCGAGGGTGCAGAACTCCTCCTCGCTGAAAACGCGGATGTTCAATTCTTCGGCCCGCTTCAGCTTGTTGGACTTTTTTTCTTCGGCGGAGTCATCGGCGGCACCGAAACCTTCAGCGCCAACCACGACCATCGTCGTCCGCGCATTCACTTCGTCAGCCGTGGCTCCGCCGAGGCGCGCGACCAGTTCCCGCGCATCGCGGCGGCCGAGCGAGCTGAGTTTTCCAGTGAAGACGACGGTCTGTCCCGCGAGCGGGTGCAGACGATTCGAAAGGTCAGGCGAGCTTGAGGGCAATCTGCCTCCGCTCCGACTGCGACGCTGGGGGCAACGTTTCCGAAAAGGTACGCCGACATCTGTCAACTGTCAACTAGACTGGAACAGAAGATGATCCTCGCGGGCGACATCGGAGGGACCAAAACGCTGCTCGGGATGTTCGATCCCGCGGGCGTCCGGCCAACGCCGCTGCATATGCACGCGTATCCTACGCTGGGCTACGCGGATCTGGGCGACATGATCGCGGCGTTTCTCGAGGAAGAGCGGGTAAAGGGATCGACAGTGTCCGCTGCCTGCTTCGGCGTGGCGGGTCCGGTCATCGACGAAGGGGCGGAGTTGACAAACGTTCCCTGGCGCGTGGATGCACGGAAGGTTGCGCGCACGTTCGGGCTGAAACGAGTCAGCCTGCTCAACGATCTCGAGGCGATGGGGTATTCCGTACGCGTGCTGACGGATTCCGAAGTACACGTGCTTCAACCGGGCCAGGTCGCTGACGGCGGCAACATCGGCCTGATTGCCGCCGGAACCGGCCTCGGCGAAGCGCTGGTGCACAACGTCCACGGCCGGCTCATTCCGTCGGCGTCCGAAGGCGGGCATGCGGATTTCGCCGCGCGAACGGATCGCGAGATCGGCCTGCTCCGCGACCTGACCGAGCGCTTCGGGCGCGCCGACGTCGAGCACGTGATCTCCGGGCG
>DASQHH010000031.1:0-2201 GCA_035632195.1 Vicinamibacterales bacterium | reverse complement strand
TGGTCTGATCGATCGGCCGCAGCCCGGTGCCGGACCACTCCCAGAACTGCGAGATGTCGGTGTTCTAGTTGACGATCATATGAAGGCGCTTGCCCCGATCCTTGTCTTCGTACACGCCGCGGAAGATCGGCTTCCCGTAGTTGTAGGCCTGCGGAATGATGTCGAGATCGTTCAGCTCGAAGAAGGAATGAAAGATCGGGTCGGTCGCCGACATCTCGAAGAAGCGGACGCCCGGAAGCACCCGCTGCATGTTCGCAGCAAACACGCGCCACCCGGGACTGCCGAAGTCGCCGTCCTGCTTGAAGTCGTCGACGATGACGAAGCCGCCCTTCTGTATGTAGGTCCGCAGCGCCGCGGCCTCGCGTTCGGTCAGCGTCCACCAGCTGACTTCGATGATGTAGATGACGGGATACTTGAACACCTCGGGATCGTCGAGCGTGAGCGTATTGATCGTCTCGTCGTTCGCCCCGAGGAAGCTCAGCTCGTTCATGATCTTCATCAGGTTCTGTTCCGCGAGCGGATAGCCGTGCGCCCACGACGGCAGGCCGCGCCACCAGTAACCGCCGGGGCCGGGCTCGTACTTCACGCGGACGAATGTGAAACGCCCGTCGTACCGTGCGTTGGGCTCGATGCGGAACGGGACGAAGCGTCCGCCGAAGCCGTCGAAGCCTCCGAAGCCGCGCTGAGCCGCAGCCGTCGCGGCCGTCGCCGTCGCCAGCGCGAGCGCGATTGCAATTCTCCGCACGCGTCAAGGATATCAGGCGACGGTGATGGTCAGGACGGTGTTCGCGAAGCGCGTCGCGAAGCTGCGCAGCGACTGCGGCGCGGGCCCCTGGAGCACCTGCCCGCTGGTGCTGTAGGTCGAGCCGTGGCAGGGGCACACGTACTGCGAGTTCTGGAACCCGGTGACGGTACACCCCTCATGGGTGCAGATCGCCGTGAGCGCCGTGAACGACCCGGCGGAGGTCTGCGCCACTAGAAAGCTCTGGCCGGAGGCCTGGACGAGCGCGGCGCCGCCGACCGCGTTGAGCGGAGAAGCTGCGTCGATCGTCAGCGTGACGGTGCTGCCGACGATGCTCGCGATGATCGTGGAGAGCTGCGGCATGTCGCTCGGGCCCGTGGAACTGCCGCCGCATCCCTGCAGGGCGGGAAGCAGCGACGCCAGCGACGCGAGGGAAATCGCCTGGCCGGCACGCGCGCAGAACACGCGTCGCGAGAGCGCATCGTGTGACATGCCGACGGTTTGTGCAACGGCTGTGCCGGACAGAGGGTCAGTGCGTGAGGCCGTAAATGATGTAGTTGACACCTAACTTGTACGCTTCGTTTGTATCGTCGATAGGACGCAGCCCCGTCCCCGACCACTCCCAGTACTGCGAGATGTCGGTGTTGAAATTGACGATCATCTCCAGACGCTTTGCGGGATCGTTGTCCTCGTAGACGCCGCGGAAGATCGGCTTCCCCGCCACGTAGGCCTGCGGCACCACATCGAGATCCTCGACCTCGAAGAACGAGTGGTAAATCGGATCGCGCGCGTCCATGTCGAAGAACCTGATACCGGGCATCACGCGCTTCATGTCCAGCTCGAATGCCTGCCACGGATTCTCGCCGACGTTGTCGCCGCTCGAGTTGAACCGCGAGAAGCCGCGGCGATTCGGCTTGAAGTCGTCGACGATGACGAAGCCGCCCTTCTGCATGTACTCCCGCAGCGCGACCGCTTCGCGCTCCGTCATGTCCCACCAGTTGATCTCGATGATGTAGGCAATCGGATAGTGGAACAGCTCCGGGTCGTCGAGCGTGATCGCGTCGATGTCGTCCATGTGCGGCGACAGATAGCTGACCTCGTTCATGATCCGCATCAGGTTCTGCTCGGCGAGCGGATACCCGTGAGCCCAGGACGGCCAGCCGCCGTACCAGCTGCCGCCGGGCAGGTGCGAGTACTTCAGCCGGACGAACGTGAAGCGGCCGTCGTACTTGACGTTGGGGTACAGGCGGAACGGACCGCGAAAACCGAAGCCGCCCCGAAAGCCGAAATCCTGCGCGAACGCGGCGGACGCGAGCGCGAGCACCACGGCCGCAGCCGCCACCTTCGACCGCATGTACGCGAGTATAATCCCGGCCCGTATCTTCATTCCGTGGGCATGTCATCAGGAGGCTGTCGTGAAGTTATTTGATCGTGCGGCGTCGATCGCGCGGGTCGCGGG
>DASQHH010000030.1:0-1661 GCA_035632195.1 Vicinamibacterales bacterium | reverse complement strand
GACGAGCTCGTGATCCTCGACGTGACCGCCACGATCGAGGCGCGTAGGGCGCTGGAAGCGACGATCCGCGCAGTTGCCCGCGAGCTGTTCATCCCACTCGCCGTCGGCGGCGGCATTCGCGAGGAAGCGGATGCGGCAGCTGCGATCGAGGCCGGTGCGGACAAAGTCAGCCTCAACACCGCTGCCCTCTCGAATCCCGCGCTGATTACGACGCTCGCCGAACGCTACGGAAGCCAGGCGGTCATCGTTGCGATCGACGCCAAGCGGGAGAACGCCTCTTACCGCGTGTTCGCCCGCAGCGGTCAGGCGCCGTCGAGCCGGCAGGCCGTCGACTGGGCCCGCGAAGCCGAGTCGCGCGGCGCGGGCGAGATCCTCTTGACGTCGATCGACCGCGACGGAACCAAACAGGGATTCGATTGCGAATTGACATCGGCGGTGTCACGCGCCGTGTCCATTCCCGTCATCGCATCGGGCGGCGCCGGCTCGCTCGAACATTTCGTCGACGTCTTCACCACCGGCCGCGCCGACGCGGCGCTGGCGGCGTCGATCTTTCATTTCGCGGAAACCAGCGTGCACGCGCTGAAGGCGCGGCTGCGCGCAGCGGGAATCGCAGTGCGAGTGTGAAAAAGGACTTCGTGTCTTCGTGTCTTCGTGGCGACACAGGTCGATGCTGATCCCCTCGATCGACCTGCAGGGCGGCGCGGTCGTGCAGCTGGTTCAGGGTGAGCGCCTCGCCATCCGCGACGAGAACGTCTTCGCGTGGGTGCGGCGCTTCGAGACATTCCCGAGAGTGCAGGTGATCGATCTGGACGCCGCGACCGGCGCCGGCGACAACCTGGCGCTGGTAAAGACGATTGCGTCCACGATCCCGTGCCGTGTCGGCGGCGGCATTCGAACCGTCGCGCGCGCCGAGGACGTCCTCGCATCGGGCGCACACCAGGTCATCGCAGGATCTGCCCTGTTCAAGGACGGACGGCCGGACGTCGCTTTCGCGCGAACGCTGAGCGACGCCATCGGACGCGACCGTCTGATTGCCGCAGTCGACAGCCGCAACGGCCGCGTCGTCATCCACGGCTGGAAGACCGAGCTGCCGCTGACCGCCGTCGACGCGGTGCGCGCGCTCGAACCCTTCTGCGACGAATTCCTCTACACGCACGTCGATAAAGAAGGGCTGATGGGCGGCACCGACATCGACGCCATCGTCGCCGTCCAGCGTGCGACGATCCGCCGCGTCACGGCCGCCGGCGGCATCACGACCCAACAGGAAATCGACCAGTTGGATGCGCTGGGAATCGACGCCGTCGTCGGGATGGCCCTCTACACCGGCCGGCTGAACCCTCCGCGGTGAATTAGCGTATTACACGGGCATGAAGTCGATATCGCTCGCCGCCGTTTTCGCTTTCCTTGCGCTCGCCGCAACGGCCCGCGCGGACGAGACAGAACACTTCAATCGCGCTCTGAAACTCCCTGCGGGCGGCACGCTGCGGGTCCGGGCCTTCGCCGGCCACGTAACGATCACCGCAACCGACGGGGACGAGGTCGTTGTCGATGCGGTCCGGCACGGCAGCCGTACCTGGCTCGATCGGACCAGGCTCGAGATGTACGTCCAGGGTTCCACGGTGATCGTGCGCGACGATGAGAGCATCCATAACGGATGGTTC
>DASQHH010000029.1:0-3053 GCA_035632195.1 Vicinamibacterales bacterium | reverse complement strand
TGCCAGCCGCGATAGTTGTTCCGCAACTCGTCGGGCGCGAAGTCCTTCCGCGTCAGCCAGGAGCCGGCCTCGAGACCGACGACCTCCAGCCCTGCCTGCGCGAGCGGCAGCGCCGCGACGCCGCCCGCTGCGCCGAGGCCGACGATCACGACGTCGGTTTCTTTCAGTCTGGTGGTCATGCCAAGTAGGAGCCGCTCGCGAGCGGCCCCTTCCTTACCTACGCTTTCGTAAACGATTCGTAGTCGTACGCCGATTTGTGATTCGGCTTGAGCTGCCGGCCCTCGAGCGCCTTCTGAGCGGTCGCCGTGACCATCGTACGCACGCCGGGATAGCCGATAAGGTCCCAACCCGCGAAGTCTTTGTTGCCGCCGTAATACGGATCGCCGAACGTGCCTTGGTGCGTGTGGCTCAGCACCATCGCGAAGAACGCCGCGGAGCTGCCGGTGAACCCGGTCGCCGCGCCGGTCTCCACATCGATCAGGACAGAATCCTGATCGACCGGCGGAAGCTCGACGAACGGCTTGCCGCGCGAGGCGTTCGCGTAGCGGTCGAGCGCCGCCAGGCCGGACGTGTAGCCCACTCGCGACGCCGACAGCGCGCCGCCGAGCGCGCGATCGATATACCTCGTCGCGCCCGCTTCCCTGGCTCCCGGACCGAGCGCGTCGCTCGGAATCAGCCGCGCGACGACCGCGTCGAGAATGCCGGCCTCCGCCGCCGTCAGCGTTTCGAGCGCCGACGATTGAAACGCGAAACCGTCAGCCGCCCGCGCGATCGCTCCCGCGGCGATAGCGGTCTTCAGCAGGTCTCTTCGCGAGATGAATGTCATTGGCGTTGGTAAGTGGCGACCAGCTCGCCTTGTCCGACGATGTGGTCTTTGATGGCGTCGAGCAGATCCGCGCGCGTCAGACCCGGCTTCAAGGCGGGCGCGAGATCGAGCGCGTACACGACGAAATGATAATGGTGCGTTTTCCCCGACGGAGGCGCAGGGCCGCGGTAGAACGGACGCCGGAAGCCTGACAGCCCCTGCGTCGCGCCGGCGATCGTCTTCGGCATCTGCTGATCCGGCTCGAATGGAATCGCTTCCGGAAGACCGTCTGCGGTCGCCGGAATGTTGTAGATGACCCAGTGGACGAGGGGCGGCGGGTTGCCGGCGTCCGGATCCTCGCAGACCACGGCGAACGACTGCGTCTCGAGGGGCGCATTGGCCCACGTCAGCGGCGGCGAGTCGTTGCGGCCATCCGCCGTGTATTGCCGAGGGATCGGCTGGTCCGCGGAAAGCGCGGGACTCGCGACGCGAAGGGCTCCCGCGGCGGGCGCCGCCGCTCGAACGGCTTTGAACAAGTCGGCGATGTCGCCGCGGCCGCCGAGCGCCGCGTACGTCCACGCCTTGCGTCCGGCACTGTCGGCGATTTCGATGTCGGCGCCGCGCTGGACGAGCAGCTGCGCGAGCTCGAAATTGCCGGCCTCCGACGCTTTGATCAGCGCCGTCCATCCGTCGCGATCGGCCGCGTTGATGTTCGCGCCGCGATCGAGCAGCAGCCGCACGACGTCGACGCAGTTTTCGCCCGCAGCAGCGACGATCGGCGGCGTGCGCCCTTCCACGCCGTTGGCGGCAAGTCCCGCCTCGAGCATCGTGGCGACCATTTCCGGCTGACACGCCTGCGCCGCCATCGTCAGCTCGAGCGCGGTCGGCTTCGCGCCGTGTTTTTGGAGCGCCGCGACGGCTGCCGCGTGCCCCTGAGACGCGGCGTAGGTCAACGCGGTTCCACCGCCGGCGTCGACCGCTGCGACGTCCGCGCCGGCCGCCAGCAGCGCTTCGACGGTCGCCGGATCGCCGCTCGCCGATCCCGCCATCAACGAGGTCCGGCGCTGGTTGTCAACGGCCGCAACGTCCGCCTTCCGGGCGAGCAGCGCCTTGACGGCGTCGGCGTATCCGCCGAAAGACGCGACCATCAGCGCCGTCATGCCGCCGTTGGTCTTCGCGTCGACGCGCGCCCCGCTCGCGAGCAGCACGTTCAGCGTCTCCACGCGATTCGCCGAGGCCGCGCGCATCAGCGCCGTGGTCCCGTCGTCGCCGGCGGCGTTCACGTCGGCCTTGGCCGCGATCAGCAGGCGCGCGATGGCGGTCTGGCCTTGAGACGCGGCCACCATCAGCGGCGTCATCCCGGTCGCGTCCATTTCATTCACGTCGGCGCCGGCGGCGATCAGACGGCGCACGTCGGCGGTGCGGCCGTAGAGAACCGCGTCGGACAGCGAGTCGGCCGCCTGAGCGCCGACGAGGAGCACGCACAGCAGAAGGCTACGCACGGAGCCGCTCTGCGCTCATCGCGTCGATGGTGTGGACAGCGCGGGTGAAAACCTCAATCTGCGCGTGCATCAGCCGCGCGCTCAATTTCTCGATGCACCCGTCCTGCGGGCCCGCCAGCAGATAGTTCGGCTGCGGGATGTAGCCGATCGTCGGCACGCCCGCTCGCGACAGCGCGCTCCCCTCACCGAGAAACCCGCCGTTGACCGGGTTGACCACCGCCGTCCGTCGATCGGCGCTTCCCTGCAGCGCGTCGACCAGGATGTCGCCCATCGACTTCGACGGCGTGATCGCGACCGACCACTCCTCTTTCCCCGTCGCGCGATACGTCATGGAGGCATCGTCCATCCACTCCATGCAGCCGAGGTGCTCGACGGTAATCGCGGCGACCGCTTTCTTGACGACGTCGGGGTATTTCGTGATGAATCCGCGGATCGACGGCACCCACGGCCCCGCGAAGTGACCGGTGGTCAGCGGGCAGACGATCGTCCGGCGCCGTTCGCGGCGGGGAATCTTCGAGAAGTACTTCATCATCGCCAGGATGCCCAGAGCCCCGTTCTCCTCGGTCGCGTTGGGACCATCGGTGTGTGTGTTGAGGATGATCACCTCGTCGGCGTTCGATCCTGGCAGTGTCGCGATGAGCGTATCGGTCGGTGTGTCGGGCGTCACGTCCGCTTCGAGGACGACGGTCGCCTTGGCGCCGGTCACTGCCATCGCACGCAGACGCGCGCCTGCGGCGCGCCCGACA
>DASQHH010000028.1:0-3493 GCA_035632195.1 Vicinamibacterales bacterium | reverse complement strand
ACGTCATCACCTTGATCGAGGCGGCATCGGCGGGTGCGGCGGCGGTCAGGCCGAGCGCGAGGGCGGCAGCGAACGCGATTCGTGCGAGCATGGCTCTCCTTGGTCGCTCCGGTCCGAACTCAGCTGCGTCGAGACGCGCAGCGAGTCAGATGAGCGGCTGTAAGAAACGTTGAGCTGTGACTTGACGGCGCCGATGTGACGCCGGCGCCCGGACGCGTGGCAACCGCCGTGCCCTTTCGAGCTCTGCCGGCGCGAGGTGCGTCAACGCAGCGCGAACCGGGGACACTCGCTACTCATCAAGATTCCCGCGGCGCGAGCTCGTGTGTGGCTTGTTTTGAGAACCGACGAGCGCGAATCGTAATCAGCGCGGCCGTATAATCTGCGCTGCAACGCATCCAGGTGCTTCCAGATGCTTCCAGAGGAGCCGACAAGACGATGATGATCAACCGCCGTGATGCCGTCGCTTCGCTCGTCGCGTGTGCTGAGCTGTTTCGATCGGCGGCCGCGCACGCGCAGACGCAGCCGTCCGCGCAAACTACTCCACGCCCTCCGGTTTTCGTCCATGACCTGCCGAACGTGAACATGGACGACTGGCAGGTGACGGTCAGCGTCGTCGACTACGCGCCGGGCCGCGTCGGCGGCCCGCACCAGCACGCGGGGTTCGTGCTGGCCTACGTACTCGAAGGATCGGTGGTCGCGAAAATTTCCGGACAGGGCCCGGAGCGGACGTACAAAACCGGTGAAATGTTTTACGAGCAGCCCGGGGCGACGCACGAAGTGTCGAAGAACGCGAGCTCGACCGAACCGGCAAAACTGCTCGCGATGATCTTCGCGAAGAAGGGCGCGACGCTGACGACGCCTGTCCGAGGTTGATACAACCGAGTTACACGGTTCACGAACCTCTCATTCTTCCCATCTCGCGCACTCACAGGGCTGCGGGCACTGCGACGCGTGGTCCGCAGCCTTCTTGGCCGCATCGAATCCGGTCACCTCTCCGAGGCTGCCGTGACCGCCGGGCCGGAGCGCGCCGAACGCGAACTGGTCGCGCCTCTCGAGCGCGTGGACGACGGCGATCATGCCGTTGGCGTGGAGCCTCGTCCACATGCGGGTGGTGCGCCCTGTCATCCGTTGAACCGCACCATCACCATCGTGATGTCGTCGCTCTGGGTCGCGCCGGAGCAGAACGCCCGGACATCGGCGAGGACGGCCTCCACGAGATCCTTGAGCGGCTTCCCACGGTGCGCCTGGACGCTCGCCACGAGGCGGTCGTCGCCGAACTCCTCGCCCTCCGGATTCAGCGCCTCGGTGACGCCGTCGCTGAAGGTGACGAGCAGATCGCCCTTGCCCATCGGAACGGTCTCTTCGTCGAAGGCCGCATGATCGAACAGGCCGAGGACGACGCCGCCGGTTTCGAGGCGCCGGACGCCCGAGGCCGACACGAGCATTGGCGCGTTGTGCCCCGCGTTGCAGTACGTCAGCGATCCGTCCTTCCCGAGCATGCCGTAGAACGTCGTCAGGAACCGCGCTTCGATCGCGCGGCGGAACAGGCCGTGATTGAGCCGCGTGATGAGCGGCGCGGCGCTGGTCTGATACGTCGCCTCGGCGCTGAACATGCCGAGGACGGCCGCGGCGAGCAGCGCCGCCGGCGATCCCTTGCCGGCAACGTCGCCGACGATGAAGCCGAACTGGCCGCTGGGGAGGTCGACGTAGTCGAAGAAGTCGCCGCCCACCGCGCGGCACGCGACCGACGCGGCGGCGGTCGAGAAGAACGCGCCGTCGCGGTTGCCGGCCGGCAGCAGCGACTGCTGAATTGCCGCGGCGACCTTGAGCTCCTGCTCGAATTTCGCTTTTTCGAGGACCTCGCGGTAGAGACGCGCGTTTTCGATCGCCATCGCCGCTTCGCCGGCGAGCGTCTCGAGGGCCGACTGGGCGGACTGGGACTTCAGTCCGCGGTCGCGGCTGTCGAGGTACAGCACGCCGATCAACTCCTCGGCGCCCCGCTGCTCGGCCTTCTCGACGAAGCGCACCAGCCGCAGCGGCGTGCAGAGCACCTGCCGGATGCCGAGGGCGACCGTGCCGGTGTGCAGCTGCGCCAGGTCGCCGTCGAGGAGGTCTTCCACGATCGTCTGCTGGCCGGTCGCGAAGACCTGTTCGGGAATCTTGCGGCTTACTTCGAACGTCTTCCCGGAGAGCGTCACTTTTCCGCGCGCACGGGCAAGCTTGAATTCGAGCTTCCGGTCGCGGTCGCGTTCGGCGAGCATGATGAAGCCGCGCTCGGCGCCGGTGACGTCGATGGCCGAGTCGAGCACCAGCGCGAGGACTTCCTCGAGGACGCGGCCCGAGCCGAGCGCGCGCAGACCTTCGAGCAGGGCCGCCATCTGCCGAAGCTCGGTGGCGGCGGAAATGGCGCTCTTTTCCTGCGAGTGCCCTTCCTCCTCGATGTAGAAGACGATCTCGGTGTCGCCGGCCTGGCCGAGGCGGATCTGGTCGCCGTGCGCAAGCTGCCGCTCCGTCATCCGCTCGCCGTTGACGAACGTGCCGAACCGCGACTGCTTGTCGCGGATAATGCAGCTGCCGTTGTCCAGCAGGATCTCCGCGTGGACGCGCGAGATGTCGGCGCCCGGCAGGCGCAGGTCTGTTTCGCTGCGGCGGCCGATCGTGAAGAGCGGCTTGTCGATGGCGACAATGCGCCGCCCGAGCGCGTCGGTGACGACGAGGCGCGGAGCCGGACCGGACATTCGGAGCAGGTGAATTATAAGGCTGATGCTTGCCGATGCGCTTCAAACTGACGATTGAGTACGCCGGAACGCGCTACAGCGGCTGGCAAATCCAGAAGAACGCACGGACCATCCAGGGCGAAATCGACCGCGCGGTGCGGACAGTCACGCGCCGCAAGGACTTCGAGCTGTACGGATCCGGACGCACCGACGCCGGAGTGCACGCGCTGGCGCAGGTGGCGCACCTGGACGTGGTCACGCCGCTGCCGCCCGAGACGCTACGACGGCGCCTGAATGACGAACTGCCGGCGGACATCAATATCCTGCGCGCCGAGGGCGTGCCGCATCGCTTCCATGCGCGGCACGACGCGGTGGCCCGGCGCTACCTCTATCAGATCGCCACGCGGCGGACCGCCTTCGCCAAGCCCTACGTCTGGTGGGTCAAGGAGGCGATCGATGTGGAGCGGACGCGAGCAGCCGCGCGCGCGTTCGTCGGCATGAAGGACTTCGGCGCCTTTGCTGAGCGCGACGACAATGACGAAAGCCGCGCGGCAGGGGCCGCCGGAAAGTCGACGCTGGTGCTCGTCGAGCGCCTCGACGTCGTCGAAGACGGGGACCTCGTCCTCGTCGTCATCGAAGGGTCGCACTTTCTCTGGAAGATGGTACGCCGCATCGTGGGCGTGCTCGTGGAGATCGGCCGCGGCGCGATGGAGGTCGATGCGGGCGCCCGGCTCCTGACCGGCCACAGCGACGCGCCGGCGCGACTCACGGCGCCG
>DASQHH010000027.1:0-2529 GCA_035632195.1 Vicinamibacterales bacterium | reverse complement strand
ACGCGTGCGCCCTCGCGGGCGAAGAGCTGGCTCATAGCGCGGCCGATGCCTTTGCTGGCACCGGTGATGATGGCGACGCGTTCGTTCAACAGATTCATCGAATCACCTTCGCGCTCCGCAGCCGCGCGATGTCTGATTCATCGAGGCCCAGGCGCTCGCGCAACACTTCACCCGTGTGCTCGCCGAGGCGCGGCGCCGGGCGGCGCACGGCGCCGGGCGTGCCGGTGAGCCGCACCGGCGGGCCTGTCATCCGGATCGTTCCGGCCGTGGGATGATCGCACGTGACGAAGGCGTTCCGCGCGGCCACTTGCGGATGCGTCATCACGGCGTCGACCGTATTGATGGCGCCCATCGGTATGCCCGCCGGCCTCAGGATCGCTTCCCATTCTTCGTACGTCTTCGTCAGGAACGCCTGCTGGAGCGCCTCGATGAGCGACGCGCGGTTCGCGTTGCGCGCCCTGTTGTCGACGTAGCGGGGATCGCCGGCGAGGTGCGCGAGTCCGACCAGCGGACAAAACGTCTTCCACAACTTGTCGCTGCCGACGCCGATCGCGATGTCGCGCGTCCGCGTGCGGAACGTCTGGTACGGGAGCAGCATCCCGTACGACGTTCCGAGCGGACCGGGCACCAGGCCGTCGGCGACGTACGCGCCGAAGACGCCGGTCATGATGCTCAACTGGCCTTCGAGCATCGAGACGTCGACGAACTGGCCGCGGCCCGTGCGCTCCCGCGCGTGCAGCGCCGCGAGAATCCCGAATGCGGCGTTCATTCCGGCGGTGATGTCGGCAATCGACACGCCGCAGCGCACGCCGTGGCTGCCGGGGTCGCCGGTGATGCTGATCATGCCGCTCTCGGCCTGGACGACGAGGTCGAGCGCCGCGCGATCACGGTAAGGGCCGTCCTGGCCGAATCCGGAGACCGAGCAGTACACGATGCGCGGAAAGCGCTCGCGGATGGCGGAGTAGTCGATGCCGAGGCGCGCCACGGTCCCGACGCGCAGGTTCTCGAGGACGACGTCTGTGCGCTCGAGCAGCCGGAAGAAGAGGTCGCGCCCCTCGGCGCGCTTCAGGTCGATCGCGACGCTCTTTTTGTTCCGATTCAGGTTGACGAAGTACGCCGACTCCTCGCCGTAGAAGGGCGGCCCCCACGCGCGCGAGATCTCACCGTCGAGCGGTTCGATTTTGATGATTTCCGCCCCGAAGTCGCCGAGCATCGTCGAGGCGAACGGCCCCGCGAGCGCGTGCGACAGGTCGAGAACGGTGACGTCATCGAGAGCCTGCATAGGTTCTGAACGAGCGCGAAGGCTCGAGCCGAGCGCGTCGGATATGATGTCCGATTATGGCTGAAGCTGTCATCGTCTCCACTGCACGTACGCCGTTGTGCAAGAGTTGGCGCGGCGCATTCAACATGACCCACGGCGCCACGATGGGCGGGCTTGCGCTGCAGCACGCAATCGATCGCGCCCGGGTGGATCCCGGCGAGATCGAGGACGTCATCATCGGCTGCGCGAACCCGGAAGGCGCGACCGGCCGCAATGTCGCGCGGCAGATCGCGATCCGCGCCGGCTGTCCCGTCACGACGTCCGGCATGACCGTCAACCGCTTCTGTTCGTCCGGGCTGCAGACGATTGCCATCGCCTCGCAGCGCGTGATGACGGGCGAAGGAGACGTCTACGCGGCCGGCGGCGTCGAGTCGATCTCGTGCGTGCAGAACGAGATGAACACGCACATGCTCAACGATCCATGGATCCTCGAGCACAAGCCGGAGCTGTACTGGCCGATGCTTCAGACGGCCGAATACGTCTCGAAGAAGTACCACATCCCGCGCGAGAAGCAGGACGAGTACGGCGTCCGCAGCCAGCTGCGCGCCGCCGCCGCGCGCGCGGCGGGGAAGTTCAACGACGAGATCGTCGCCATACAGACGACGATGAAGGTGGTCGACAAGGCGACCGGCGCTGAGTCGACGAAGGCCGTCACCGTCTGCGAGGACGAGGGGATTCGGCCGGACACCACCTACGAGGGTGTGTCGAAGATCAAGCCGGCGATCGAAGGCGGGGTCATCGCGGCGGGCAACGCGAGCCAGTTCTCCGACGGCGCGTCGGTCGCCGTCGTGATGAGCGACCGGACCGCCGCGAAAAAAGGACTCAAGCCGCTCGGTGTCTTCCGCGGCTTCGCCGTCGCCGGGTGCGAACCGAACGAGATGGGCATCGGCCCGGTGTTCGCCGTGCCGAAGCTGCTCAAGCTGACCGGCAGGAAGATCGAGGACATCGACCTCTGGGAGCTGAACGAAGCGTTCGCGGTCCAGGTGATTTACTGCCGCGATCGCCTCGGGATCCCCGACGATCTGCTGAACGTCAATGGCGGGGCGATCGCCGTCGGCCACCCATACGGCATGTCGGGCGCGCGACTGGTTGGACACGCGCTGATCGAAGGAAAGCGCCGCGGGGCCAAGAACGTGGTCGTGACCATGTGCATTGGGGGCGGATGGGCGCCGCGGGGCTCTTCGAGGTGGTGTAGAATCTCCGGCGGG
>DASQHH010000026.1:0-3404 GCA_035632195.1 Vicinamibacterales bacterium | reverse complement strand
CGGCTCACCGACGCCGGCCTGCGCGTCAACCGGCACTCGGACGACGACACGTTCGTCTACGTCAACATCATGACGACGTCGGCGAGCAACGGGCTGTGCGTGTCGCGGTTCGACGTGTGGCTCTACTCGCACACGACGGCGCGGCTGTCGCACACGGCGATGCCGGTGCTGGTGCAGGCGGAGCTCGCGCACAGCGGCGGCATAGCGGGCGGCGGCGCGGCGACGCACGCGGCCGCGGTCCAGCGCGGGCTGGACAGCTACGTGGACGAAATCACGGAGCGCATCAGGGCTGCAAATGCGAAGTGAAAATGTATTTGCCACAGCGGGAGGCGTGCTAATGTAGCGGCCTGCATTTTTACGGAGGGAACGATGCCCAGCTCGCTCCGTCGCACCGGCCGCTTCGCCTTCGGCGCGCTCACCGCTCTTACCCTCGTCATCGTCGTCTGGCTGACCGCGGGTCCCCGCGCCCAGTCCGGGTTCCCGTCGGTGAAGAACGGCGAGTGGCCCAGCTACACCGCGGACGTCCGCGGCACGCGCTATTCGCCCGCGGATCAGATCACCGGCGACAACTTCAACAGGCTGGAAGTCGCCTGGAGGTTCAAGACCGACAACCTCGGCACCTTTCCCGAGTACAAGCTCGAAGGCACGCCTCTGATGATCAAAGGCGTCGTGTACACGACCGGCGGCACGCGCCGGTCGGTGATTGCGCTCGACGGCAAGACCGGCGAGCTGATCTGGGTCCACAGCCTGCGCGAGGGTAAGCGCGCCGCAGTATCACCGCGCCAACTTTCCGGGCGCGGCGTGTCCTACTGGACCGACGGCCGCGGCGACGACCGCATCGTCTACGTCACGACGGGTTACCGGCTCGTCGAGCTGAACGCGAAGACCGGCGCGCCGGTCGCGTCGTTCGGCAAGGACGGTATCGTCGACCTGAAGGTCGGCGCCGTGGTCGGCAAGGGACAGCCGATCGATCTCGAGACGGGAGAAATCGGCATCCACGCAACGCCGACCGTGGTGAAGGACATCATCATCGTCGGGTCGTCGATGCGCGAAGGCGCGACGGTGCCGACGCACAACAACACCAAAGGGCTCGTCCGCGCGTTCGACGCGCGCACCGGAAAGCTGCTGTGGACGTTCCACACGATTCCGCGGCCGGGAGAGTTCGGCAGCGAGACGTGGGAGAACGAGTCGTGGGCGATCAATGGCAACACCGGCGTGTGGACGCAGATCACCGTCGACGAGGACCTCGGCCTCGTCTATCTGCCGGTCGAAACGCCGACGTCCGATTACTACGGCGGCCACCGGCCGGGCAACAACCTGTTCGCCGAGACGCTCGTCTGCGTCGATCTGAAGACCGGCGTCCGCAAGTGGCACTTCCAGTTCGTGCACCATCCGATCTGGAACTTCGACATGTCGTCCGCGCCGCTGATCGCCGACATCAACGTGAGCGGCCGACCGGTCAAGGCGGTTGCGGTGCCGAGCAAGGAAGGCTGGCTGTACGTGTTCGATCGCGTCACCGGCCAGCCGGTGTGGCCGATCGAGGAGAAGCCGGTCCCGCAGAGCGACGTGCCCGGCGAGAAAACGTCGGCGACGCAGCCGCATCCGCCCGACAAATTGCGCTACGCCCGGAACTTCGTCAGCGTGCCCGACGACCTCATCGACTTCACGCCGGCGCTCCGCACCGAAGCATTGGAGCGGATCAAGCGGTACAAGGTGCTGCCGACGCTGTTCAATCCGCCGATTCTCGGAAGCGCGAACGGGCTGCTCGGGTCGCTCGGCGGCGCGACGGCGACCAACTGGCCCGGCGGCGGGTACGATCCCGAGCTCCATCTCGCGTTTGCTCCGGCGGGCAACACCGGCTTCGCGGTCCGGTCGCTGGTGGAGCCGCCTGCGGGGTTTTCCGACATCAAGTACGTGACCGGCGTCGCGGGACAGCAGTTCCGGGAAGTCCTCGGCCCCGGAGACTGCTGCGCCGCGGACGCGCCGCGCACCGCCGAACGCGCGCGCGCGGCGGTCGCGCCGCCGCTGCCGGCCGGAACGCAGGCGGCGCCCGAGGCCGGCGGACCAAACGTCCAGGGGCTGCCGATCACGAAGCCGCCGTACGGCGTCCTGTCGGCGATCGATCTCGACAAGGGTGAGCTGAAATGGAGCGTTCCGCACGGCGATACGCCGGACGCGGTGCGTAATCATCCGGCTCTGCGCGGCGTGACGGTGCCGAAGACCGGACAGGCGGGGACCGCCGGCGTGGGTCTGCTCGTCACGAAGACGATGGTGGTGATGGGCGATCCGCAGGTGACGACCACACCGGATCATCCGCGCGGCGCGATGCTGCGGGCGTACGATAAGCTGACCGGCCGCCAGATGGGCATGGTCTGGATGCCTGCGATTCAGAGCGGCTCGCCGATGACGTACGTCCTCGACGGCCGGCAGTACATCGTCGTCGCGATCAGCGGCGGCAATTACTCAGGCGAGTACCTGGCATTCGCGCTGCCGGCCAACGAAACGCGTCGTTCGAGCCAGCCGTGAAGCGTGTGTTAAGAATCCAGGGTCACAGTCGTGTCGCTATGAACCACTGATTCCCGAAGGGGTCCCTGACGCCGGCCATCCGGTCGCCGTACGGCTGGTTGGCCGGCTCGTTCGTTCCGGTCGCGCCGGCCTCGAGCGCCTTCCAGTACGTCGCGTCGGCGCTCTCGACATACAGATAGAAGCGCGCCGGCATTGCCGGAATCGTTCCGCCCGCATCGCCCATCTCGATCGTCGCGCCGCCGATGCGCACGCTCGCGTGCATCACGACGCCGTCCGGCGTTGCGTGGCGCTCGACGTCGGTCGCGCCGAAGGCGCGCTGCAGGAAGGCGAGCAGCGGATCAGAGCGCCGCGGGAGCACGTAGATCATCAGCGACTCGCGGCCCTTTGGCACGAACGACTCGCCCTTCGCGGTCGCGATGTACCAGATGTTGCCCGACGGGTCCTTCACGCCGCAGCCGCGCTCGCCGTAGGGCATCTCCGTGGGGACGCCGAGCGATTCGGCGCCGGCATCGATCGCGCGGGCGTATGCCGCGTCGACGTCGGGCGCGTAGATGTGGAACGCGTTCGGAGCGGGTTCGGCTTTCACCGCCATGTCGGGCGCGCCGCCGCCGATCTTCAGCATCGAGTCGCCGATGCGGAGCTCGGCGTGGACGCCGCGTTCGCCCCGCCGCATGAGCGTCGTCTCGGCGCCAAAGACGCGCGAGAGGAACTCGACGAGTGCCGGTGCGTCGGCCACGCGCGGATAACCGGTCACCGCGCGGTAGCCTGGGGCGATATGTCTCGACGGTTTTGCCTGGGGTCCGCCTGCGCCCATGAGCGCCTGCATCCGCCGGTGCATCTCTTCCACCGACATCCGCTCAATCGTCTTCGACAGGGTC
>DASQHH010000025.1:0-6349 GCA_035632195.1 Vicinamibacterales bacterium | reverse complement strand
CGTACTGCGCCGCCTCCGCGATCGCCACACGGGCGCCGCCCGCGCACATCGCGCCGAGCTTGAAGCGCGCGAAATTCAGGACGTTGAACGCGACCTTGTGGCCCTTGCCGATTTCGCCGAGGACGTTTTCTGCAGGTACCTTCACGTCCTGGAAGATGAGACCGGTCGTCGACGAGCCGTTGAGGCCCATCTTGTGCTCTTCCTTGCCGCTCTTGACGCCGAACTTGCGCTCGACCAGCAGCGCCGTGAAGGCGTCCTTCACGCCCGCCGCTGCATCGTCCACCTTGCAGAACACCACGAAGAGGTCGGCGAAGCCTCCGTTCGTGATCCACATCTTCTCGCCGTTCAGCAGAAAGCTGCCGTCAGGCTGGCGGACCGCTCTGGTGCGGGCGCCCTGCGCGTCCGATCCGGATCCTGATTCGCTCAAGCCGTAGGCGCCGATGACGTCGCCGCTCAGCAGCGCGGGCAGGTACCTCTTCTTCTGCGCGTCGGTGCCGAAGAGCACGAGCGGGACGATCACGAGATTGGCCTGCGCGCCGAACGCGGCGCCGAACGACGCCGAGCCGGCCATCTTCTCCGACACGATGAGCGACGATGCCTTGTCGAGGGCGACACCGCCGTACGCCTCGGGCACGTCGACGCCGAGCAGACCGAGCGCGCCCGCGCGCCTGACGAGATCGCGCGCGAGGTTCCAGTCCTTCTGCTCGAGGCGATCCATCGCCGGCATCACTTCCTGCTGGACGAATTCCGCGGTGGTGCGGCCGATCAGCTGGTGCTCCTCCGTCATCCGCTCGGGAGTGAAGACGCCGGCGGCGTCGGTGGACTGCAGCAGCCACTCGCCGCCGCGCTGGGTTTTCGTTTCGGTAACAGTCGTCATGAAAGCCTCTCGAAGATTCCGGCGGCGCCCATTCCACCGCCGACACACATGGTCACCATTCCATACCGCGCGTTGCGGCGCCTCATTTCGTACATCAGACTCGTCGTCAGCTTGGCGCCGGTGCAGCCGAGGGGATGGCCGAGCGCGATGGCGCCGCCGTTGACGTTCAGCTTCTCCGGATCGATCGGCAGCGCCTTCAGGCACGCAAGCACCTGCGCGGCGAAGGCTTCGTTCAGTTCGATGAGGTCGATCTGATCGAGCGTCAATCCGGCGAGCTTCAACGCCTTCTGGATCGCCGGCACCGGGCCGACGCCAAAGCGCTCGGGCTCGACGCCGGCGGTGGCGAACGTGACGAACCGCGCCATCGGTGTCAGGCCCCGCTCCTTCGCGCGCCTCGCCGACGTGACGATGACGGCGGCGGCGCCGTCGCTGGTCTGCGACGAGTTGCCTGCCGTCACGGTGCCTTTCGTGTGGAACGCCGGCTTCAGCTTCGCGAGCGCCTCCGCGGACGTGTCGCGCCGCGGTCCTTCATCAATCGCGAAGGTCGTTTCTTTCGTGCCGGGCCGCACACCGTTGGCGTCGACGCTGCGCGCTCTGACGGGCACGACTTCGTCGGCGAACTTCCCGGCGTCGATCGCCGCGAGGGCGCGCGTGTGGCTCCGAAGCGCGAACGCGTCCTGTTCCTCGCGCGTAATGCCCGACTCGCGCGCGTGATTCTCGGCGACGAGTCCCGTGCTGAGATACACGTCGGGATACGAGTGCATCAGCTCCGGATTCGGCGCAACCTTGTGTCCGCCCATCGGAACCAGGCTCATGGACTCCGTGCCGCCGGCGACGATCGTTTCGGCGAAGCCGCACATGACGCGCTCGGCGCCGTACGCGATCGCCTGCAGCCCCGACGAGCAGAAGCGATTGACGGTCACCGCGGACGCCTGCACTGGAATGCCGGCGCGCAGGCTCGCGATGCGCGCCACGTTCATCCCCTGTTCGGCCTCCGGCATCGCGCATCCCAGAATCACATCGTCGATGTCGGCCGGCTGGATGCCGGGCGCCCGCCGCATCGCCTCCGCGATGGCCGTTGCCGCCAGTTCGTCCGGCCGCGTCCCGCGCAGCGTGCCGCCGGGCGCCTTGCCGACCGCCGTCCGCGCTGCTGAAACGATCACTGCTTCGTTCACCTTCGACCTCCGTCCCCGACTCTGAGCTCTGTCCCCGCGCGCGGGGCCTGTCCCCCCCTGCGCGGGGTCTGTCCCCACACGCGGGGACAGAGCACTGGATACCGAATTACCAGTCGCCGAGCAGATCCTCGATTGCGTCCGCGACCTCGCTGACTTTCCCGTCGAACAGATGGTCCGCCGCGTCGATGACGACCAGCTCCTTCGGCTCCGCCGCCCTCGCGTACAGCGCCTGGACGTCCTTCAGCGGACAGACTTCGTCGCGCTCGCCGTGGATGAAGAACTTGGCCTTCGTGCTGCGCGCGACGACCTCGAAGTCATAGTGGCTGACGGCGGAGGAGATGCCGATGAGCGCGTTGACGCGGGCGTCGTTTGCGCCGACCGTCATCGAAATCCACGACCCAAACGACATGCCGCCGGCCCAGATCGCCGTGCCGGGATACTTTTCCGCAGCAACGTCGAGAGCCGCGCGGTAGTCGCTCATCTCGCCAGGGCCGCCGTCGAACGTGCCGGCGCTCGATCCGGCGCCGCGGAAGTTGATTCGCAGCACGGCGCATCCAATCCGCGTCAACGCCTTCGCCGCCTGATACACCGCCTTCGTATGCATCGTCCCGCCGTGTGTCGTCAACGGATGCGCGAGGACGACGGCGGCACGGAGAGCACCACCGGAGGCGACCATCCCGTCCGCGCCGACGCCGCGCGCCGCGGGTTCGTCGAGCAGCGCCTCGAGGCGCCCGGCCGGTCCGGCGATTTCACGCAGCGGCATGGCGTTGACGCTCCACGAAATCGCGGACAATCCGCGCGAACTCCTCGGGACGCGTGAGAGAGCCGAGGTGGCCGGTCCGATCGAGCGTCACCGACTCCGCGCCACGAATGACGGAGGCATACATCGATGTGGCCGCGACGGGGACGACGTGGTCGAGCTGCGGCTCGCCGGTCAGCACGAGCGTTGGCATGGTGATTCGGGCGCAATCAGGGAGCACGTCGTAGCCGCCGATTCGCCGAGCGCGCGCCGCCATCCTCGGCGGTGACACCGGGCCGCGCAGCGTCGCTCGAAGCATCTTCAAACTGAACATCGCGCGATCGCGCAGGGAGGGAAGCGCCGCTGCGAGCTCGCGCGACGCGCGGAACGGCAGTTCGACGAAGAACAACGGGCCGAGAATCCACGGCAGGCGCGCGTACCACTCGTGACGCCGTTTCAGGTGCCAGCCTGGCCCCGGCGTCGACGCAAGCACGAGCGCGCTGATCCGCCGGGGATTCGTTGCAGCGAATCGAAGCGCAACGAGTCCGCCGAACGATTGGCCGCACAGCGCGGCGCGGTCCAATCCCGCGGAGTCCATCGCAGCGCCGATCTGCGAGGCATAGCTGTCGAAGGGGCGCGCCGGGTCGAACGAGTAGTCCGCGGTCGGCTCGTCGTTGAGGCTGAACGTGATGACGCGGAAGTACTTCGCCAGCGCGTCGACGGTCAGGCTGGCGTACTCCCATCGCCCGTGCAGGCCCTGCACGAACACGATCGGCGTCCCTTGTCCGCGGTCGATAATCCGCATTCAGTTCCGCAGCGGCTTTCCGGTCTTGAGCGTGTGCTGGATGCGCTCCAGCGTCGCCCGCTCCCCGCAGAGTTTCAGAAACGCCTCGCGCTCGAGGTCGAGCAGGTACGTCTCGCTGACCGTCGTCTGGTGCGGCAGCGAGCCGCCGGCCAGGATATGCGCCAGGCGGCGGCCGACGACCGCATCGTGATCCGAAATCCGGCCGGCGCGCCGCGCCAGATGGACGCCGAGCTCGAGCGCCGCGCGCAGCGACTCGCCCCCGACCGGAATCGCCGTCCGCATCGCCGGGCGCTGATAACCGTTGCGCACCCGATCCAGTGCCAGCTCTTTCGCGTCTGCGATGAGCCGCTCGCGGTTCATCGTGATGCGATCGCCGTCCCCGAGGAACCCGAGCTGCCGCGCGTGCTCGGCGCTCGTCGACACCGTCCCGAACCCGAGCGTTTCGAACACGCGCTGCACGAACGGCAGCAGGTTCGGGTGGTTCGGAGGGAGCCCCTCGACCGCGCGCGCGAGCATCTCCTTGCACCCGCCGCCGGCGGGAATCAGCCCGACGCCGACCTCGACCTGGCCGATATAGCTCTCTGCCGCAGCCTGCGCGCAATCGCCGTGCAGCAGGATTTCGCAGCCGCCGCCGAGCGTCATGCCGGCGGGCGCAACCACGACCGGGACGTCGGCGAAGCGCAGCGCCTGAGTCGCGCCCTGGAAGGCGCGGACCATCATGTCGATCTCGTCCCAGTTGCCTTCCTGCGCCTCGAGGAGCAGCAGCATCAGGTTGGCGCCGGCGGAGAAGTTCGGCGCGTCGTTGCCGACGACGAGCGCCGCGAAATTCGCGGCGGCTTCCTTGACGCCGGCGTACATCATCGAAATGGTGTCGCCGCCGATCGCGTTCATCTTCGAGTGGAATTCGAGGCAGAGCACGCCGTCGCCGAGGTCGACGAGGCTCGCACCGGCGTTTCTCTTGACGATGTGTCCTCCGGGGGCCCCTGCCGCCCGGCCATCCCGTCGGTCCTTCGCGGACTTCAGAATCTGCAGGTCCGGCGCTGCCGGTGGAAGCGCGTGAATGCCGCCGGGCACGCCGACCGCGTCCATCGTCTCGAACGGACCGAGCTCCCAGCCGAAGCCCCACTTCATCGCGCGGTCGACGTCGTCCTTCGAGTACGCAATCTGCTGCCAGACCTTCGCCGCGTGCTCCAGCGTCGGTCCGAGCGTGGCGCGGAGGAACGCCCCGACCTTGTCCGTCGAGTTGTAAAGCGTCTTGATGCGGTCGCGCGGATTCTCGATGGCCTGGGCGGCGTCGAGCGACGGCAGCTTCGGCGACTGCCGCTCCCGGTACGTCATCGTCTTCGGATCGAGCGTGAGGATGTTTGAACCCGTCGCGGAGCGTTCGCGTTTGTAGAAGCCCTGTCCGGCCTTCTCGCCGACCCAGCCCTTTTCGACGAGCGCGGCGACAATGGGCGGCACCGGCACGCCCGCGTATTTCGCGATCGCGGCGAGGATGTCGATGCCGGCGATGTCCATGGTGCGGAACGTCGCGCTGGCCGGACGGCCCAGGGCGGGTCCGGTCATCGCGTCGATCTCTTCGATGGTGAACTCGCCCGATTCGAGAGCCTTCAGTACCTGCGCCACGCCGAACAGACCGATGTGGTTCGCGATGAAGTTCGGCGTGTCTCTCGCGACGACGACGCCCTTGCCGAGACGGTGATCGGCGAACTGCGACACGCGATCGGCGACGGCCTTGTCGGTGTCCGCCGTGGGGATGATTTCGAGGAGATGCAGATACCGCGGCGGATTGAAGAAGTGCGTGCCGAGGAAATGCCGGCGGAAGTCGTCGCTCCGGCCTTCGGCGAGCTTGGCGATCGAGAGGCCGGAGGTGTTCGAGCTGACAATCGTTCCCGGCGTGCGGTCGCGCTCGATCCGTTCGAACAGCGCGCGCTTGACGTCCATCTTCTCGACGATCGCTTCGATAATCCAGTCGGCGTCGGCGATGCGGCCGATGTCGGTGTCGAACCCGCCGGTGGCGATGAGCGACGCCGCCTGCGTCGTGAAGAATGGATCCGGCTTGAGGCCGCGCGCGCGTTTCAGGCCGTCGCGCGCCGCCCCGGGCGTGACGTCGAGCAGCAGCGACGGAACGCCCGCGTTGGCGAAATGCGCAGCGATTTGCGCGCCCATCGTGCCGGCGCCGAGAACAGCGATCGAACGAAAGGTCGTCATTTGAGCGAGCCGTTGATGAAGAGATCGACGACGGCGTCGGCGTCGGCGTCGAGCGCGTAGCGCCGCGTGCTCAGGATCCAGTTGGTGGCCATTTCGTCGAGCGCGCCGAAGAGCGCCTTGGCCGCGAGGGTCGGCTTGACGTCGCTCCGGAAGACGCCCGACCGCTGGCCGTCGGCAAACGCATCGCGGATGAGGCCGAGGTAATCGCGGAGGAGCGTTGACGAGAAGCGCTCCATGAACTTCGTCGACTGCCGCAGCTCGACCTGGAACACAATCGCCGAATTCCGGTCGCGGCCCAGCCGCTCCAAGTGCATGCGCGACAGGCGCCTGAGGCGTTCGACCGGGTCGCTGACGCCCTCGATCACCTGTTTGCCCTCGGCAATCGCTTCGCGCATGCCGCGCTCGAAAATCGAGATCAGAAGGTCGTCTTTGCTGCGGAAATACAGGTAAACCGTGCCGGCGGCAACGCCGGCTGCGCGGGCGACGTCAGCAACCTGGGCGTTGAAGTAGCCCCGTTCGGCGAAGACGTCGATGGCCGCGCG
>DASQHH010000024.1:0-2203 GCA_035632195.1 Vicinamibacterales bacterium | reverse complement strand
CCAAGGACACGGCCTGCGTGGACGTGTGCCCGGTCGACTGCATCCATCCGCGCAAGGACGAACCGGAATACGCCACCATGACGATGCTCTACATCCATCCGGAAGAGTGCATCGACTGCGGCGCGTGCGTCCCCGCGTGCCCCGTGGCGGCGATTTACGAGAGCATCGACGCGACGCCGGCGCACCAGAAGGATCTGATCGAAGCCAACGCGGTCTACCGCAACGGCGACGCCGACGCGATGGCCAAAGCGGAAGAGATCGTCAAGGCGCACGTCGCCAACCACGCTGACATCATGGCCGTGCCGGCCAACGAGCGTCAGGCGGCGCACGCCCGCTTCTGAAATTCGCCACCTGGAACGTCAACGGCATCCGGGCGCGTCAGGCGCAGGTCCATGAATGGATCAGCCGCGAGCGCCCGGACGTCTTCTGCCTCCAGGAACTCAAAGCCACTTCCGATCAGCTGCCGACCGCCCTCTGGGAGATGGAGGGCTACTGCTGCTTCTGGCACGGCGGCAAGGCGTACTCCGGCGTCGGCCTGATGGTGCACGAGTCGCTCGCGACGGGCACACCGAACCGGCCCGTCTTCTCGCACCCTGACTTCGACTACGAAAACCGCATCGTCACGACCGATCTGCACACGGCGATCGGCGACGTGACCGTGGCATCGATCTACGTCCCGAACGGCGGCAAGGACTTTCCCGCCAAAATGAAGTTCCTCGAGGCGATGGACGGGTACGCGGCCGCCAACACGAACCGCGGGATCGTGCTGATGGGCGATATGAACGTCGCCCGGAGCGAGCGCGACGTGCACCCGAAAGAGCGCAAGCCGCGCGCGATCGGCCAGTTGCCCGAGGAGCGGGCGCTGATCGAGCGGATGCTCGGACGCGGCCTCGTGGATCTCGGCCGGCAGTTCGATCCCGACAACGACGGGCTCTTCACGTGGTGGGCGCCGTGGAGGAACATGCGGCAGCGCAACATCGGCTGGCGCCTCGACTACGTGCTCGCAAGCGGATCGATCGCTTCCCGGGCGAAATCGTGCATCGTTGATCGCGACTTCGGAACCAGCGATCATGCTCCGGTCGTCGCAGTGTTTGAGTGACGCCACGAAGACAGGAAGACGCGAAGAGTCTCTATGTCGGTAGTCGTGCAGAAGTACGGAGGGTCGAGCGTCGCGGACGTCGCGCGGCTGAAGAGAGTCGCGGACCGCGTGATGCGCACGCAGCGCGCGGGGCACGGCATCGTCGTCGTCGTCTCGGCGATGGGCGACACGACGGACGATCTCCTGAAGCTCGCCAAGGACGTCTCGCCGAACCCCGACCGGCGCGAGCTCGACATGCTGCTCACGGCCGGCGAACGCATCTCGATGGCGCTGCTCTCGATGGCCATCCGCGAGCTCGGAGGGGACGCGATCAGCTTTACCGGCAGCCAGTCCGGCATCATCACCAACGACCGCCACGTCGACGCGCGGATCATCGAAGTCCGGCCGCACCGCGTCGAAGACGAGCTCTCGCGCGGGCGCATTGTCGTCATCGCCGGGTACCAGGGGGTGTCGTACCGAAAGGAAGTGACGACGCTGGGACGGGGCGGCAGCGACACGACCGCGGTGGCGATGGCTGCGGCGCTCGGCGCCGAGTTCTGCGAGATCTGCTCCGACGTGGACGGCGTCTATACCGCCGACCCGCGCGTGGTCCCGGACGCCCGCCGCATCGGGACGCTGTCTTACGAGGAAACGCAGGAGCTGGCGGAATCCGGCGCGAAGGTCCTGAACGCCCAGGCGGTCGAGTTCGCCAAGGACAAGGGGATTGCAATCTACGCCCGCGCGACCGCGTCGCCGCTGCCGGGCGGCGACCCGTCGAGCGACGGCACTGTGGTCCGCAAGTTCGCCGGCCGTCCGCCGGGCTCGGTCGTCGGCGTCGCGAGCGAGAAAGACGTCCTGATCGTCGACGTCCGGGGAGGGGCCCCCGGAATGGAGGACGCCGCGGGCGTGCTGCGCCTGCTCGACGAGTTCCACGTCGCCGGCAAGCAGCTGCACCTGCGCCACGGGCGGCTGACGCTGGTGGTGTCGCGCGAGAACTTCCACAACGAGGCGCGCGTCCGCGACGCCATCGCGCAGCGGCTCGGCGGGGCGGCCGTCATCGTCGACGGCGTCGGCGCCGTCAGCGTCGTCGGCGCGGGGATCAATGCGTCGTTCGACAACGTTCGC
>DASQHH010000023.1:0-11406 GCA_035632195.1 Vicinamibacterales bacterium | reverse complement strand
CGTCGTCATGAACACCGAGACTGTAGCGTTCGCAGAGTTACGACACAATTCCCGTTCAAAAAAGTGCGTACGACCCGCCGGGACGGCCGAACCCGCTGTTGCGGGCGAACTCCTCCTTTCGTCTTTCTGGAATTCTTAGACACCGGTTCTCGAAAAAAGTTCCCGCGCAGGGAAAGGGTGCCGTGCGAGCAGCTTTTTTGAGTGTCGAGCGGAAATTTCCGAGTCGCGATGGAACTCGAGCAATCGTCGTTGGACGATCGCCGGGTCTGGTCCGAGAACGATCGCGTGTCGTCCGACGATATCCGTGCGTCGTCGGTTACTCAGTGCGTGGCGAGCACCAAAGAGTCACACGCAACGCTGGAACACTGTGTGTGCGTGACATAAAGACGTCAGTCGCCGCGGACTCGATGTCCTGCGACGACGGATCAGCGCGCGTCGTCCGGGAAAGAATGTCCCGTGTCGAGTGCAGCGTGTGCGTGGGCGGGCTTTATGCGCCTGTCGTCGGACAATGTTTGTCTGTCGTCGGACAATGTTTGTCTCTCGTCCGACAATGTCTGTCTGTCGTCCGAGTATTTGCGTCTGTCGTCCGAATATATGCGTCTGTCGACGCCATATATGTGTGCGTCGTCCGCATATTCGCGTGCGTCGTCCGAGTTCGTGCGTGCGTCGTCCTGGGATCTGCTTCCGTCGTCGAGTTATGCGTGTCCGTGGTCGAAGTAAGGAGCGCGGTCTACCAGCATCGCGAGTTGCCACCGATCGGCGCGATCGACACGCGGCACGACTCAGCGACCGGCGAAGCCTGGCTGCACGCCAGCTTCACGTACATGTTGTACGGCTGATCCCAGTCAGGGCATCACGGCCTGTCCTTGCGTGCCCCCCCCCGCGCAGCTATGCTGGTTGCAACTTTCCCGAGTCCTGCCGCCCCTCGCCGGTGCGCGACCGGCGCGTGAGTCACAGCCCTCCCTAAAGTGCCCGCCGGCTCCATGGTTCGGCTGGCCGACCCACGCGGGAGGGACTCATGACGCCTGAGACGCAACGTCCGCCACCGCTCGTCCTGCTCATCCACAATCACACGAGCGTCGTTGAAATCATCGCGTATCTGCGGGGGCACGGCCTGCGAGTCGCGAACCGCCGCAATGACGAAACGATGCTCACGGCGGTACTCGATATCGATCCCGACCTGATCGTGTTGGATTTCGCCGTTGATGGTGCCACCGTCAAGACCCTCAAGGGTGACGGGCGCACCAATCACATCCCGTTGATTGCTCTCGCGGACGTCTGCCGGCTGTCTCCGAAGGATTAGATCATGACCACTGCCGCACGTCGCACGGTGACGCCGTCCTCACAACTGGTGCTCATCGTGGAAGACGATGAGCACACGCGGCAGATGTATGCGGAGTGGCTGAATTTTTCCGGCTTTCGAGTGGCCGAGGCGAGAAGCGCCGACGAAGCCCTGGAGAAAGCGCGCGAGTTGCGGCCGGACGCGATCACGATGGACCTCGCGCTCCCGGGCAGCGTGGATGGCTGTCAGCTCACGGCGCGTCTGAAGGCTTACGCGCGCACGGAGACGATCCCGATCATTGCCGTCACGGGCTGGGCCATCCGCGAGGAGGTCGAGCGCGCACGCCGGGCGGGGTGCGACTCGGTGCTGATCAAGCCGTGCCTGCCTGAAACGCTCCTCGCGGAGATTCACCGGATCCTGAAAACGCCTTCAGCTCGATCGAAACAGCGGAGGTAACCGCGCGGCGGGTAATCGACCGTCCGCTGCTTCGCTTGTCTAGGCGATACGCACGCTCTCCGCACGCAGCCCCTTGTCGCCGCGGCCGCCATCGAAGACGACTGCCTGGCCCTCGCGCAGCTGTTCGAAGATCGAGCCGTCCCGGACGGCGCTTCGGTGCATGAAGTACTCCTGGCCGTCCTCGCCCCGAATGAACCCGAAGCCCTTATCCGAGAGCAGCCTTGATATGGTTCCAGTCATCGCGGTCCCTTTCCTCTTTACGTCGTGGTGCGCTTGACGTTCGCCGCGCGCGGACCCTTCGGACTGTCGGCAACCTCGAACTCGACTCCATCACCCTCGCGCAGATCAGCGATGCCCTCGCCATAGATCTCGCTCTGGTGGAAGAAGTAGTCCTGTCCCGTCTCACTCTTGATAAACCCGAAGCCTTTGTCCACGCGCAGCGTCCGAATTCTTCCCGTCATTCATCCCCCTCCGATCCTGGTTTCAAGCGACGTGCTTTACCAACGCGGCTCGGAGCGACGCCGCGATTCACCGCCGCCGCCCCCTCCGGCATACGCCGGCTTCGGCCGCGCTTCGTTGACGGAGAGACTGCGTCCCCCGAGCTGAAACTCATTCAGCTCTGCGATCGCCTTCTGCGCCTCGTCATCGCTGCTCATCTCGACGAACGCAAAGCCGCGCGATCGCCCCGTGGCCATGTCGCGCATCACCTTCACCGTCTCCACGGTGCCAGCGCGTGCGAACAGGCCCTGGAGTTCCGCTTCTCCGGTTTCATACGGGAAATTTCCGACATACAACTTTCGACCCATGATCTGACTCCCTGCCGCGAAAGCGCGACATCGACGCCGCCTGGGCGGCGCACAGTTTCCACGGCCTTGAAAAGGACGAGCCGTGGTCCGGAATTTCGTCTCGTTGCTAGGAAGTCGGGGAGAAGCGAGTCAGGAAAGGCTCGTTACGCCAGAACTCAGCACAGCACGCGGCAAGATCCGATGCGCCAGTATACACCATCAGCCCACGCGCACGAGCATCGTGTTCAAGCGATAGTACAGCATCGCGTCGAAGCGGCCCATCGCGACGAGGGGGAACAGCGGCCTCACCGTCGCGGAGATGACGCGCGTTGCCGACCCTCCATCAGACAGCCATTGGAGCAGGCGGTGCTGCTCGATACCGCCAAGGGCATCGACGCTTTCGACGATCAGCGTTCCGCAGCCCTTCGACATGTCCAGCGGCTGCGGCGGCCGGCCGATCACCGTCGGTGTCCGCAGGTGCGGATACAGCCGGGCAAGAGCGACGTCGATCGCGCCGTTTGGCCCTTCGAACAGCACGTTGTGCAAGCCGCCGACGACGGCTCGCCATTCCTCCTCCGGCACCGCCATGTCCGTGCGCTCCGTCAGTGCCGCATCAATCACCGGCGTTCCGTCGCGGTCTTCGTTGCCGCCGGCCGCTCCCGCCGCGGCCGTCTCAGCACCGTGCGTCGCTCTTCAGGAAGCCGTTGCGCGCCGACATGGCATCAGGTTACCGCGGTGCCCCGAACCCCGCTGTTCTGTTTCGAACAGGCCGCCGTCGGGCGTTGCCCTAAGCTCGGATTCATGGAGGAATCCCGGCGCCATCGAGCAAGACAAGAAATCGTTGACGAAGGTCTGCGCGGCGGAACGCGGCCACGCACGTGACACTGCGCAGCCGGTGGCTGCACACCGCCAGGTTGCCAGCCTCCGAGAAGCCCCTCCGGGACGAGCTCCTGAGCATCGAAGGACTGGAAGACCGCGCACGCGCGCTTGCCGCGCGGTTCACGATCGATCCCAACCCCCGCAGCCGCGCGCGCGACACCTTCGAGCGCTTCGAAGACAACGTTCGGGTCCTGCGGGCTACGTACCGGACTCTGGCCGACGACGTCCGTCGCGGATCCTTCGTCGTTTCCGCCGCCGACTGGCTCCTGGACAACTTCTATCTCGTCGCCGCGGAATTCTCGGACATCGGCCGAAGCCTGCCGCGGACCTACGCGCGCGCCCTTCCGGCGCTCGCGTCGCGCGAACACGCCGGCCACGCGCGCATCTACGCGCTGGCCGTCGAACTGATCCGCCATAGCGACTCGCGTCTGGACCGGCACCAGCTGATCCGGTTTCTGAACAGCTATCAGCGCGTGGCGCCGCTGACGATTGGGGAGCTGTGGGCGTGGCCGAGCATGCTCAAGCTCGCGCTGATCGAGAACCTGCGGCGGCTCGCGGAGCAGCTGCTCGCCGCACGTTCTGCGCGCGGTGCGGCCGACGCGTTCATCGCACGAGCCGACAGCGCCGGCAGCCCGGAAACGCTTCCGCACGGCCCGGATCCCGCGTTCGTCGTCCAGCTGCTCCACCGCGTCCGCGAATACGGCATCCGCCTCTCGTCCGTTCGCACGGCGGTCGACGAGGACCTCGCATCGCGGCAGATTTCGGCCGAAGAAACGATTCGCGGCGAGCATCAGCGCCAGGGCATCGCGCAGGTCTCGATGGCCAACGCGGTCACGAGCCTGCGCCTGTGCGCAACGCTCGACTGGCGTGAGTACGTGGAAGCCGTCAGCCTCGTGGAGCGGGTGCTCCAGGGCGACCCGTCCGGCGTCTATCCGCGCATGGACTTCCTGAGCCGCGATGCCCAGCGCCACGCCGTCGAGGAAATTGCGCCCCCGACGGGCGAGGGCCAGGTCCGTGCGGCGCTCAAAGCCATCGAAAGCGCGCGCGAAGCGGCTGCCGGCGGCAGCCTCACCGACCGCGAAGCCCACGTCGGGTATCACCTCGTCGATGGCGGCCGGCGCAACCTCGAGACCGATCTGGGGTTTCGTCCCCGGCTGACGACGCGGGTCAAGCGCGTCGTCCTGCGGCACGCAACCATCGCGTATCTCGGCTCGATCGGAGCCGCAACGGCGTTGTTCGTCGCCGGCATCAATGCGCTCGCGGAGCCTGCCACCGCTACGCCGATCGTCCGACTCTTGACCGCGATGCTCGTTGCCCTGCCAGCCGTCGAACTCGCCATCCTCTGCCTGCAGTGGGGGGTGGTGCGTGTCACGGCGCCGAGGCGGCTGCCGCGCATGGACTTCGTAGAGGGCATCCCGGACGACGCCAGGACGATGGTCATCGTCCCGACGATGCTCACGAGCACGGGCAGCGTTGACGCGATGCTCGAGCACGTCGAAGTCCTCGCGCTGGGCAACCTCGATCCGAACATTCATTTCGCGATCCTGAGCGACTTTGCCGATACCCATGGCGCGGAAGCGCCCACCGACGCCGCGATTCTGGCGCGCGCGAAGAGCGGCGTCGAGGCGCTCAATCGCAAGCTGGATGCCGGACACGCCGATCGGTTCTTTCTGTTTCATCGCGACCGTCAGTGGAACCAGAGCGAGGACGCGTGGATCGGCTGGGAGCGCAAGCGCGGAAAGATCGAAGAGTTCAACCGCCTGCTGCGCGGCGCCACCGACACGAGCTTTTCGACGCAGGTCGGCGCGCTGGATCGGCTGGCGTCGATCCGGTATTGCCTCACACTCGACTCGGACACGCACCTGCCGCGCGACGTCGCCAAACGGCTGATCGGCATCATCAGGCACCCGCTGAACCGCCCGCAGTTCGATCCCGCGGTCAGCCGCGTCACGGCCGGCTACGGCATTCTGCAGCCGCGCGTCAGCGTGACGATGGCCAGCGCGGCGGGATCGCTCTTCGCGCGCACGTACGCGGGACATACCGGCGTCGACCCGTACACGACGGCCGTTTCGGACGTCTATCAGGATCTGTTCGGCGAAGGCATCTTCACCGGCAAGGGTCTCTACGACGTCGACGCGTTCACCGCGGCGCTCGAAGACCGTGTGCCGGAAAACGCGCTGCTGTCGCACGACCTCTTCGAAGGGCTGTACGCCCGGACGGCGCTCGTCACCGACGTCGAAGTCGTTGACGAGTATCCGTCCAGCGTCCTCGCGCACGCCCGGCGACAGCATCGCTGGGTGCGGGGCGACTGGCAGATCCTGTGGTGGCTGCTCCCGTTCGCCCCGTCGCGTACAGGGCTGACCCGCAATCGCCTGCCGCTCATCGCGCGGTGGAAGATTCTCGACAACCTGCGGCGCAGCCTTCTCGCGCCGGCGACGGTGCTGCTGCTCGCGGCGGGCTGGACGATGCTGCCCGGCGCGCCGCTGATGTGGACCGCTTTCGCACTTGCCCCCGCCGCCTTTCCGCTGGCGATCCTGCGCCGGACAACCGCTGATGATCTCCGCATGGACGCGGCGCGGTTCCTCCTCCAGGTCGCGTTCATGGCGAACGAGGCGTACAACCGCCTGCACGCGATCGCCGTCACGCTGTTCCGCCTCGGCGTTTCGCGCCGCCGGCTGCTCGAGTGGGAGACGACGGCCGCGAGCGCGGCGCGCAGCGGCAGCCTCGGCCTGCGGCGGTTCGTGACGCGCATGAGCGCGAGCCCGGTGCTGGCGCTGGCGATCCTCGCCGTCATCGCTGCGATGCGCCGGGACGCGTGGTCGGCGGCAGCGCCGATTCTCCTGCTCTGGATGGCGGCGCCGTGGATGGCGTATGCGCTCAGCCGGCCGATGTCCAGGCGCGCCGCAGCGCCGTCGGCCGCGGACGCGTCGTACCTGCGCGCGATTGCCGTCAAGACGTGGACCTACTTCGACGAGTTCGTCGGCGCCGGCGATCACTTCATTCCGCCCGACAACATCCAGATCGGCGCGAGCGGCAACGTCGTCATCGCGCATCGGACCTCGCCCACCAACATCGGGCTCGGATTGCTCGCGACGCTAGCCGCCCACGATCTCGATTTGATCGATCGCGGGGAGCTGGTGCGCAGGCTCGATCGAACGCTTGCGACCGTCGAGCGGCTCGAGCGATTCGAAGGCCACCTGCTCAATTGGTATGACACCCGCACGCTGGCGCCGCTGATGCCCGGGTACGTGTCCACGGTGGACAGCGGCAATCTCGCGGGCGCGCTGATGACGCTGGCGGCCGGCGTCCGCGCGTTCGCCCCGGACCTGGCCGCCCGCGCCGATGCGCTGGCCGACGCGATGAACTTCCGGTTTCTCTTCGATGCAAAGCGGCAGCTGTTCACGATCGGGTATCGCCTCGGCGATGCCGATGCGCCTGGACGGCCGGACGCGTCGTACTACGACCTGCTCGCGTCCGAATCGCGGCTCGCCAGCTTCGTGGCGATCGCGAAGGGGGACGTCCCCGAAAGTCACTGGTTCCGCCTGGGTCGCCCAGTGACGAGCGTCAAGGGCGCGCCCGTCCTGCTCTCGTGGAGCGCGACGCTTTTCGAGTACCTGATGCCGCTGCTCGTCATGCGCACCTATCCCGACACGCTCCTCGACGATTCGTGCCGGCTGGTCCTGGCCCGCCAGAGGCAATATGGAGCCGCGCACAACGTGCCGTGGGGCATCTCGGAATCCGCCTACAACCTCGTCGATCGGCACGGCACCTACCAGTACAAGGCGTTCGGCGTCCCGGGACTGGGACTGAAGCGCGGTCTCGGAGACGAGATCGTCGTTGCGCCGTACGCGACGGCGCTTGCGGCGATGCTGGATCCGATCGCGAGCGCCGCCAACTTCCGCCGGCTCGCGGCGTCCGGTCTCGACGGCCGGTACGGCTTTTTCGACGCGATCGATTACACGCGCGGCGACCCCAACGAGGGGGCCAGAGGCGCCGTCGTCCCGACCTACCTGGCGCACCACCAGGGCATGACGATGGTCGCCCTGGTCAACGCGCTGCTGGGCGACCGGATGGTCGAGCGCTTCCATTCGGCGCCGCGCGTCCAGGCGACGGAACTGCTGCTCCAGGAACGCATTCCCCGGCGAGCCGCGCCGATCGAGCCGCGGCCGCTCGACGAGATGCGCGTGCCGGCGCCGGCGGCGTCGATGCCGGTCCGCCGCTATCGATCGGCGTACACGCCCTTTCCCGCGACGCAGTTCCTCTCGAACGGGCGGTACGTGACGTCGGTGACGAATGCCGGCGGCGGCGGCAGCGTCTGGAACGGGCTGCCGGTGACGCGCTGGCGCCGCGACGCGACGCGCGACGCCGACGGTCAGTTCATCTACCTGCGCGACGCGCGCGGCGGCGACGTCTGGTCGGCCGCGTTCCAGCCGACTCGGCGCGAACCCGATGACTACGTCGTCACCTTTTCCGCCGATCGCGCCAGCTTCCGCCGCCGCGACGGGGACATCTCGACCGAGCTCGACATCGCCGTCTCGACCGAAGACGACGTCGAGGTCCGGAGAGTGACGAACCGCAATCACGGGCTCCGCACGCGGGAGCTCGAAGTGACCAGCTACGCCGAGATCGTCATGACGCCGGCGGCGATCGATCTCGCGCATCCGGCATTCGGGAAGCTGTTCGTCGAAACGGAATACGTGCCCGAAAGCGCGGCGCTCCTGTGCCATCGGCGTCCCCGCTCGCCGAATGAGCCGGGCGCATGGGCCTTTCACGCGTTGAGCCTCGCGGGCCGTCCGCAGGGGCCGATTGAATGGGAGACGGATCGCGCACGCTTCCTCGGGCGCGGGCGGACGCCGGCGCGGCCGGCGGCGCTCGACGGGCGCGCTCTCTCCGGCACGACGGGCGTCGTCCTCGATCCGATCGTCAGTCTGCGCCAGCGCATCCGTCTCGCGCCCGGCGGCACGACGCGGCTCTGTTTCGCGACCGGAATGGCGGCGGATCGCGAGACCGCCGAAGCGCTCGCGCGCAAGTATCACAACCCGAACGCGACCGGGCGGACGTTCGCGCTCGCGGTCACCCACGCCGAGAGCGGTCTGCGCCATCTCGGCGTCCCGGCCGACGAAGCCGTCCTGTTCGAGCGTCTCGCGTCGCGTGTGCTCGGCACCGACGGATCGCTGCGGGCGAGCGCGGCGACGATCGCCGCCAACGAGCTCGGTCAGCCGGGGCTGTGGCCTCACGCGATCTCGGGCGACCTGCCGATCCTGCTCGTGCGCGTCGACGGCGAGGACGATGTCCGCCTGGTGCGCCAGATCCTGCAAGCGCAGGAATACTGGCGGCTCAAGGGACTGACCGCCGATGTCGTGATCGTGAACGCGCATCCCGTCGGCTATCTCGACGAAGTCCAGGCACAGCTGACCGCTGTACTCGACAACGGTCCCTGGAGCGCGTGGCAACATCGTCCGGGCGGCGCGTACTTGCTGCGCGCCGATCGCCTGGGCAGGGCCGAACTGACGCTGCTCGAAACGGCGGCGCGCGCGGTGCTGCGCGGCGACGCCGGCGATCTCCGCACGCAGCTCGACCGCCCCCACCCCGTTCAGCCGGCGCCAGCGGCGCTCGAGACGATACCTGCCTTGAGCCAGTCGACCGGCCTGGCGGCGCGCGTCGCTGTCGCGGTGCCCGGGATTCCGATCCCGCCAATGACGCTCGACACCGGACTCGGCGGATTCACCGACGGCGCCCGAACGTACACCATCGTGCTCGACGACGCGAAAGAACCGCCGCTGCCGTGGGCGAACGTGATCGCCAACGCGCAGTTCGGCACGGTCGTCACGGCGTCGGGTTCGGCGTTCACCTGGTCGGGCAACAGCCGCGAGAACCGGCTCACGCCGTTCGCGAACGATCCGGTTGCGGACCCCACCAGCGAAGCGATCTTCATTCGCGACGACGACACGGGTGAGTTCTGGACGCCGACGCCCGGACCGGCCCTGCGAGAGCCGACGAGAGGACGCTGCGTGGTCCGCCACAGCGCCGGCCTGACGCGCTTCTCACGGATCGCGAACGGCATCGTCCACGAGCTCGATGTCTTCGTCGACAGCGCCGATCCACTCAAGTTCTCGCTGTTGACGCTGACCAACGGCGATTCCGTTCCCCGCGCGTTGAGCATCGTCGCGTACAACGAATGGGCGCTCGGCGCCCCCCGCGACGGCGACCATCTTCACGTCGTCACCGAGATCGATCGCGCGAGCGGCGCGATCCTCGCGTCGAACGCATACAACCAGGAGTTTCCACGGCGCGCCGCCTTCGCCTGGATGTCGGAACCGGCGCAATCGATGACGGCTGACCGCGGGTCGTTCATCGGCCGCACCGGCGACCTCTCGCACCCGGCGGCTATGACGCAGTGGACGCTCTCGGGCGGTGTGGGCGCGGGTCTGGATCCCTGCGCCGCGCTCCACTGCACATGCGTCCTGCGGCCCGGCGAACGGCGCACGCTGCTGTTCCTTCTCGGCGAGGGACGCGATCGCGCGGACGCCCTGCGCCTCATTGCCGAGCACGGCGGCGTGTCTGCCGCGCTCGCCGCGCGCGCGCGCGTCGAGTTGGCGTGGAGCGATACGCTGGAGACCGTGCGCGTGCGCACGCCGGATGATTCGTTCGATGCACTGATGAACGGCTGGCTGCTGTATCAAGCCGTCGGCTGCCGGCTCTGGACGCGCGGGGGGTACTACCAGCCGGGCGGCGCGTTCGGCTTCCGGGATCAACTGCAGGACGTGCTCGCGCTGCTTCTGGCGAGGCCGGACCTGGCGCGCGAGCATCTGCTGCGGTCGGCGGCGCGGCAGTTCGTGGAAGGCGACGTGCAGCACTGGTGGCACGAGCCGACCGGCCGCGGCCTTCGCACGCGTTGCTCGGACGATCTGCTGTGGCTGCCTTTCGTCGTCGCGGAGTACGTCCGCGTGACCGGCGACGCGGCGGTCCTCGACGAGCGGGTGCCGTTTCTCAGAGCGCCGGCGCTCGCGGCCGGCGAGGACGAAGCGTACGGCGTGCCGTCCGTCGCCGCGGAGGGCGCGACGCTGTTCGAACATTGCGTCCGCGCGATCGAGCGTGGCGCGACGGCGGGTGCGCACGGCCTTCCGCTCTTCGGAACCGGCGACTGGAACGACGGGATGAACCGCGTCGGACGCGAGGGCCGCGGCGAAAGCACGTGGCTGGGCTTCTTTCTTCACACCGTGCTGACCGGCTTCGCGGAGGTGTGCGACGCGCGCGACGATTTCGCGCGCGCCCTGCGGTATCGCTCGCAGGCGGAGCAGCTGGGCGTGCAGCTCGAGCGAACGTGGGATGGCGAGTGGTACCGCCGCGGCTATTACGACGATGGGACGCCGCTCGGATCGGCGCAGAACGACGAGTGCCGCATCGATTCGATCGCGCAGTCCTGGGCGGTCCTCTCCGGAGCGGTGCCGCAGCGGTTCGCCGAGCGCGCGATGGACGCGGTCCGGGCGACGCTCGTGTCGCGCACATCGCAGCTCGTCCGGCTGCTCGATCCGCCGTTCGATCGGTCCGCGCAGGAGCCCGGCTACATCAAAGGGTATCCGCCGGGTGTTCGCGAGAACGGCGGCCAATACACGCACGCGGCCGCGTGGGTCGTCATGGCGCTGGCGCGCATGGGATGCGGCGACGAAGCGGCGGAGCTCTTTCACCTGATCAATCCGATCAACCACGCGCGGACGTCCGCCGATGTCGAGCGCTACAAGACGGAACCGTACGCCGTCGCCGGCGACGTCTACGCGCGCCCGCCGCACGCGGGACGAGGCGGATGGAGCTGGTACACAGGATCGGCGGCGTGGATGTACCGGGCAGGCATCGAGAGCATCCTCGGTCTGCGCCGGCGCGGCGCCGTGTTCAGCGTCGATCCGTGCATCCCCGCGTCGTGGCCGCAATACGAAATCGTGTGGGAATATCGAGGGACGCGTTACGAGATCACGGTGTCGAACCCCGATCGCAAATGCACGGGTG
>DASQHH010000022.1:0-1583 GCA_035632195.1 Vicinamibacterales bacterium | reverse complement strand
CCGCAATCCGGTCCACTGCGCCGATCTTTCGAACGATGGTCTGCTCTATGTCTGCGATCGCGTCAACGATCGGATTCAGGTCTTCAAGCCGGACGGCACCTTCGTCAAGGAAGTCTTCATCGAGAAGCAGACGCGCGGATCGGGATCCGCGTGGGACATCGCGTTCTCGAAGGACGCGGCTCAGAAATACATCTATCTCGCCGACGGCGAGAACGACCGCGTTCACATCCTCGATCGCCAGTCGCTCGAGATGCTGACGACGTTCGGCGAAGGCGGACGGCAGCCGGGCGAGTTCTACGGCGTCCACAGCATCGCGACCGATTCGAAGGGCAACATCTACACGACCGAGACGTATCGCGGGCAACGGGTGCAGAAGTTCGTCTACAGGGGACTTGCGCCGGTGGCGAAGAAGGATCAAGGAGTCGTATGGCCGAAAAAGCCGTAGCGTTCGCGCTGTTCGCCGTTCTCGCCGCGGCGCCGCTGCAGGATTCGCCCAAGCCGACGTGCAACAGGTGTTCGGCGAGCTACATCCCGAGCGACGAGATTCAGGCGTATCTCACGCGCGTCACGGCTGCGGTCGCCGATCAGCAGGTCCGCGCCGTCGACGTCGGCAAGAGCCAGGTCGACGTCGGCGTCGTCTACCGCGGACCGATCGCGGGCGCCCCGAACGCCGCGGAGCACGACTTCGTGAGCGAGGTGTATCACGTCATCGATGGATCGGCCACGCTCGTCACCGGCTGGGACATCGTCGACTACAAACGCCGCGCGACCACCGCGCAGAATGTTTCACAGCTGAACGGGCCGGGCGGCGACGGCACGGCCATCCGCAACGGCGTCACCCATCGGCTGAAAGCCGGTGACGTCATCGTCATCCCGGCGGGCGTCGGACACCAGTTCACGAAGATCGACGATCACATCAGATATCTGATGGTGCGCGTCGATCCGGACAAGGTCACCCCGCTCAAGGACGAAGCGGCCTCGCGCGCGGATCTCGCCGGCAAGCGCTAGCGACCGTTCGCTTTCACGCGATCGACGACGATAATCGACTTCGTTTCGCAGCGCAGGCCGGGATCGCGGCGCCAGTCGCGCAGGCAGGTGCGCAGCCGCTCGAGGGCGTGCCGCTCCCGGACTCCCAGCGCAGGGACCGACAGCCGGTCAATGACCGCCAGCTCGAGGTCCGACATCCCCTGTCCCGGCGCAAGCGCCAGGAACGCTTTTTCGTCGTTCAGCGGAATCATGCTGATGCCGGGGAGATCGTGGAACACGCCCGAGTTGACCACGATGAGCGATCGCCGTCCGGCGACCGCGACGAGCTCGGCGTCCTCGTGGGAGCGGTGCGGGCTGTGGTTGTTGCCCGCCCGCGCCGGCTGCTTCTTGAACAGGCTTACGATTGCCCATGCCAGGTCGGGATCGACCTTGCGGAGGCCGCGCACCACGTCGTCGGGCAGCGTGACGGCCACGACGCGGCCGCGCCGCCCGAACTTCGGCGGCCGGCCGCGTTTGCCGTGCCGGTCGTTTCCGCCTGGGGCCGCGGACGCGGCGCGTCCGTTCGTTGCAGCCACGTCAGAAGCGAATGCCGAGGC
>DASQHH010000021.1:0-9551 GCA_035632195.1 Vicinamibacterales bacterium | reverse complement strand
CGAATAGTCGGTCAGCTGCTGCAGGTCGGGGCTGAGGATGTTCAGCGAGATCGCGTAGCCGCCGACGCCCTCGCCGCTGCCGAGCGCATTGCGCGACGTGATGCTCGGGCGGTACGCGGGGAACTTCGCCAGCCGGCGCCGCATCTCCGCGATCATCTCCGCCTGGGACTGCTTCCGCTCGTCGTACGGCTTCGCCTGCACGTTGAAATGCACGTGGGTGACGTTGCTGCCGCCGCCGCCGCCGACCACGCCGCTGCCGCCGGGATTCACCATCGGCTCGATGTCGCCGACGCCCGGAATGCCCTGCACTTCCTTGAGCAGCTTGAACGCCATGTCCTGGCTGCCTTCGAGCGAAGTGCCCTCGGGAGCATCCATGTGCACCGTCCACTCGCCGAGGTCCTCGTCGGGCGCGAACTCGCGGCCGACCATCCGGTTCAACGGAAACGTCATCGCGAAGACGACCAGCGACACGATCATGATCAGGCCGGAGTGATCGAGCGCCCAGTTGACCTGCCGTGCGTACGTCGTGTCGAGCCAGTGGAAGAAGCCGCGCTCTTTCGTCTTGTGATCCGCGAGCGCGTCCGACAGCTTGAGGAAGCGCGAGCTCAGCATCGGCGTCAGCGTGAAGCTGACGAGCATCGACACCATGATCGAGAACGCCATCGTCCAGCCGAACGGGTTGATGAACCGCTTCGCGTAGCCGTTCATGAACGCGATCGGCAGGAAGATCACGACCAGCGACAGCGTCGTCGCCATGACCGCGAGCGCCACTTCGCGCGTGCCCTGGATCGCCGCCTCGAACGGACTGACGCCCTTCTCCTCGATGTACCGGAAGATGTTCTCGAGCACGACGATCGCATCGTCGATGACGATGCCGACGGCGAGCGTGATGCCGAGGAGCGTCATGTTGTTCAGCGTGAACCCCATGATGTTCATCAGCGTGAAGGTCGACACGATCGAGGCCGGAATCGCGAGCGCCGAGATGATGACGGCGCGCAGATTGCGGATGAAGAACAGCACGACGACCGCGGCGAAGAGGCTGCCGAAGACGAGGTGCTCCTCCAGCGAGGCGACCGACGCATAGATGAACTTCGAATCGTCGCGGACGATCGTCAACTTGACCGACTGCGGCAGCGCCCGCTGGATCGACGGCAGCTTGGCGCGCACGCCCTCGATGACGCCCACCGTGTTCTCGCCCATCGCGCGGCGGATGTCGAGCTGCACGGCGGGCTTGTCCCCGTACCACACCGAAGACGTCGGCCGCTCGAAGCTGTCTTCCGCATAGCCGATGTCCGAGATGCGGATCGGCGTTCCGTTGGTCGTGGCGACGACGATGTTGTTGAAGTCCTGGCTCGCGTCGATCCGGCCGAGCGTCCGCAGCAGCAGCTGCCCCTTGCCCTGTTCGACCTGCCCGCCCGGGATCTCCACGTTTTCCGCCACGACCGCGTCGCGCACCTGGGAGATCGAGAGGCCGTACGAGTTCAGCTTCTCGATGTCGACGACGATGTGGATTTCGCGTGCGCGGGTGCCCGCGATCGTCACCTGGCCGACGCCGTTCACCGACTGAATCGTCCGCGAGATCTGCTTGTCCGCGATCTCCGTCAGTGTCCGCAGGCTCATCGCGTCCGAGGACGCCATGATCGACATCACGGGGTCGGCGTCGGGGTCGACTTTGGTGATGACGGGCGGCAGGAGCTCGGGCGGCACCATCTTGATGGCGCCGGCGACCTTCTCGCGCACGTCATTGACCGCGTCGTTCAGGTCGCGCTCGAGCACGAATCGGACCGTGATGTTGCCGCCGCCCTCGTTGATGCGGGCTGAAATTTCGTCGATGCCCGACACGCCGCTGATCGCCTCTTCCATCGGCTCGATGACCGACGACGAAATCTCGTCCGGACTCGCGCCCGGCAGCGACAGCGACACGTTGACGGTCGCGGGATCGGCCTTCGGGAACAGGTCGACGCCCAGATCGCGGAACGAGAAGATGCCCAGGACGACGAGCGACATCACGAGCATCGTCGCGAACACGGGCCGGCGGACGCAGAGTTCAGAAAGCATGATTATTCAGCAGCGCTCTTCACGCTCACGCGCGTACCATCGACGAGTTTGTCGACGTCGGTCATTGCGACCGGCTGACCGGCATCGATGCCGCTGACGATCTCGATGCGGTCGCCGAGGCGCTCGCCGACCTTCAGCTCCTTCGCCGCCAGCCGATCGCCGTTGACGACGAAAACGCGGTTCACCCCGTAGCGGTACTGGAGCGCGGCGTACGGCAGCGTGAGCACTCTGTCCGTCTTGTCGGTCGCGATGCGCACGCGGGCGAACGTGCCGGGCTTGAGCAACGCGTCGGTGTTGGGCACGAGCGCCTCGAACGGAAACGCGCGCGTCGCGGTGTTCACGGCCGGGCTGATGCGCGACATCCTCCCGGCAATCGCCTTGTCCGGATACGCGTCGACGTGCAGCTCCACGGGCTGTCCGACCGTGATCCACGGGACCATCTTCTCGGGGATCTCGGCGGTGACCTTCAGCGGATCCAGCCGCACGAGGCTCATGACCGGCACCGGCGAGCCCGTCGCGCCCTTGACGAGCTGCCCGAGATTGACCATGCGGCGCTGCACGTAGCCGTCAAACGGCGCGCGGATGTAGGTGTCGCGCAGCTGCCGGTCGGCGAGCCGCGCGGCTGCGTCCGCCGCGGCGATGTTCGCCTGCAGGTTCTTCGCGTTCTGGAGCGACGAGTCGTAGCTCGCCTTCTTCGACTGGAGGATCGCGTCGGCGTCGTCGAGCGTCTGCTTCGGGACGAGCTGACGGCTTTGGAGCTCTTTCGTGCGGTCGAACGACACTTGCGCCTGGACGAGCTCGGCCTTCGCCTTCTGCACGTCCGGCGTCCGTTCGATCGGCGGAAGATGCTCGGGATCGGGCGCGCCATACTGGGCGAGCGCGCGCTGCAGCGCCGCCTTCTGCTGGTCCAGGTTGTACTCGGCCTTCTCACGGTCGAGCTCGACCAGCGTGTCGCCAGCCTTCACGCGATCCCCGAGGTCGTGGAGAATCTTCGCGACGATGCCGTCGGCCTCCGACGAGATGGTCACCTCGTCGACCGCGGCCAGCGTCCCGACCACTTCGACGCTGCGCCGGACGTTCTCCTCGCGAACGCGTTCTGTCTGAACCGGTTTCGGGGCGTCTTCACGCCCCTTTGCCTGCGCCGTCTCGCCCTTGGAACACGCCGCAGAGAGCGCTGTAACCGTCACGAGCGCCGCGGCATACGTGTACTTGTGTGTCACCAGTAGTCCTCGCAGAATCGACGACTGAAACCTCAAAAGTATACGACGGCCGTCGGAGGCTTACGACTCTGTATCTGATTGTCACGCAAAGGCTTCACAGCCTCGCACGGCGGAGGCGGAGCGCATTGGCGATGACGGAAAGCGAGCTCAGTGTCATCGCAGCGCTCGCCCAGATCGGCGAGATCAGCAGACCGGCAAATGGATAAACCACGCCTGCGGCGACGGGCACACCGATCGTGTTGTAGACGAACGCCAGGAACAGATTCTGACGGATGTTTCCGAGCGTCGCGCGCGACAGGCGGCGGGCGCGCAGCACGCCGGCAAGATCCGGCTTGACGAGCGTCAGCCCCGCGCTGTCGATCGCGACGTCGGTGCCGGTCCCCATCGCGATACCGACGGTCGCCTGCGCGAGCGCGGGCGCGTCGTTGATGCCGTCACCTGCCATGGCGACCGCGTGGCCCTTGCGCTGCAACGCGGCCACGATGTCGCGCTTGCCACCCGGCATTACCCCGGCGTGCACCTCGTCGATGCCCATCGGGCCCAGTCGCCGGGCAATGGCGTTCGCCGTCGCCGCATGATCGCCGGTAACCATCACGACGCGGAGGCCGTCCTCTTTCAACCGCCGCACCGCATCGGCCGTCGTCGGACGGATTGGGTCGGCGATCGCGATCAGGCCGGCTCGCTGTCCGTCCACGTCGACAGCGACGACCGTCTGTCCGTCGTTCCTCCACGCCTCGGCCTGCGAGCCGGTTACGTCGGCGCTTGCAATCGCGATGCTGCGGCCGTCGACGCGTCCTGTGACGCCGACGCCGGCCTGCGACGCGAACTGCGTCGTCTCTGGAATGGCGACATGCCGCGCGTCCGCTGCTCCGACGATGGCCGCCGCGAGCGGATGTTCGCTGCCGCGTTCGACCGCTGCGGCCAGCTTCAACACTTCGTCTTCTGTGTACCCGGCAGCGGGTGCGACGGCGGTCACAGCGGGCTTGCCCGTCGTAAGCGTACCGGTCTTGTCGACGACGAGGACATCCACGCGGGCGAGCAGTTCGAGCGCTTCGGCGTTCTTGACGAGCACGCCCGCAGCGGCGCCGCGGCCGGTGCCGACCATGATCGCCATGGGCGTCGCAAGCCCGAGCGCGCACGGACACGCGATGATGAGCACGGCGACGGCGCTGACGAGCGCGTGCGAGAGGCGCGGTTCAGGCCCCCACGCGGCCCACGCCGCGAATGACGCCACCGCCACCGCGACCACCGCGGGGACGAAGTATCCGGCGACACGGTCTGCAAGGCGCTGGATCGGCGCGCGGGAACGCTGCGCCTCGCCGACCATCCGCACGATCTGCGCGAGCAGCGTGTCTGATCCCACGCGCTCCGCGCGCATCGTAAAGCTGCCGTTCGACGCGACGGTCCCTCCGATCACGCGGTCACCAGGCCGCTTGTCCACGGGAATGGATTCGCCGGTGACCATCGACTCGTCGCAGGCCGCGCCGCCGTCGACGACGACACCGTCGACTGGGACTTTCTCGCCGGGACGGACGCGGACGACGCTGCCGACCTGGACGTGCTCGAGCGGCATGTCGATCTCCTGGCTGCCGATGACCACGCGCGCGGTCTTCGGTGCGAGGCCGAGCAGCTCGCGGATTGCCGCGCCGGTGCGGTGCCGCGCGCGCAGCTCCATCACCTGACCCAGCAGAACCAGGACCGTGATGACGATCGTCGTGTCGAAGTAGGTGTCTACCTGCCCGTGGTGCATGCGGGCGGACTCGGGAAACAGTCCAGGCGCGGCGGTGGCGACGGCGCTATAGGCGTATGCGGATCCGACGCCGATGCCGATGAGCGTGAACATGTTCGGGCTGGCGTTCCGAAGCGACGCCCACATGCGTTCGAAAAACGGAGCGCCGGCCCACAGCACGACCGGCGTCGCAAGCACAAGGCCGATCCAGTTGACGAATCCCTGTCCCAGGCGCGCGCCGATCGCGCCACGGGTCAGCATGTCGCCCATCGTCAACAGAAACACGGGCGCTCCGACGGCCACCGCGATCCACAAGCGACGTGTCATGTCGACGAGCTCGGGATTGGGCGCGTCGCTCAGCGTCGGGACCTTCGGCTCGAGCGCCATCCCGCATTTCGGACACGCGCCAGGCCGATCGCTGACAACCTCGGGGTCCATCGGGCAAGTCCACAGCGTCCCTTCCGCATTCGGCTGGGTGCTCGGAGGAGGGGGCAGAGTGCTGGGAGAATCCGGCAGGGTGCTTGAGGAACCCGGGCTGGAAGACTTGTCGAGGCTGGCTGCTGGCCGTTTCTTAAGGCCGCCAATCGACAACACCGCCGGGGCGGCATGGGACATCGGCTCCCGGGCGCCGGCAAGGAACTTCTCGGGATCAGCGGCGAACTTGGCGAGGCAGCCCTTCGAGCAGAAAAAATAGGACGCGCCCTTGTGCTCGAACTGCCCCGCCGCCCGGGCAGGGTCGACGGTCATCCCGCAAACGGGGTCGAGGGCCATATGGGGATCCTAGTTGTACGCGAAGGTCTGGCCGACTGAGACGCCAAACGACTGCCAAAATGTGTCATGTTTAAGCGGGCGAAATGCCCTTCCGACCTGTCGAGTTGAGGCCGAGAGCGATCGAGTTGCCTCCTGAAGCGATCGAGTTGAGATCCTCGTGATCGAGTCGAGACCCCTCGCGATCGAGCCGAGACTCCTCGAGATCGAGTCGAGACCTCTCGCGATCGAGTCGAGACCTCTCGCGATCGAGTCGAGACCCCTCGCGATCGAGTCGAGACCCCTCGCGATCGAGTCGAGATCCCGCGCGATCCATGGACCAAATGTCGCGCCAAATGTGTCGGTTTTGACACGCGGGAAGAGCCGATGCCAAACGACCTTCCTTTCGAAGCAGCGTTTCTGCGGGGAGCTCTGCTCGTCGGCCTGATGCACGAGCAGGACGCGCACGATTGGGCCGAATCGCTGATTCACGACGCGCCAGAGCTGGAGGGCGCTCTGGCTGACATTCTTATGACGCCCGTGGAGTTGAGCGCGATGCGCGAAACCCTCTGGGTGCTGGCCAAACAGGTCGACCCGCGCAAGGTTGGCGCCGCCCTCCTCACCGCCGCGCTCTCGAAGGCGAGACGCGGTCTCCCGACGATCGCATTCGCGTGCTCGCCGACATCCGTGTGAATGTGCCTCTGCCGAAGGAGGTCGCGGCAGCCATCAAGAGTTTCGAGAATCGCCGGATGTTCGCCGCCGTCGGGGTCCAGGCTGTCACGTCACCCGCCCACGACGAACTGACCGCGTTTCTGGAACGCGTTCACGTACCGGCGTTCTTCAACGTGCAGGTGGATGAACGGATGGAGGCCCTCGACGAAGCCCAGTGGAAGGCCGCGCGCGATCGCGGCTCGCTGCCGGTGCGCAGCCGGATTCCGTATCCGTCAGGGGAATAGAAGCGAGCGGGACCAGCCGTTCGGCGTCCGGACGAAAAGGTCGCGGACGTGGAGCCGCGCCGACTCGCGCGTCCAGAACTCGATCGACCTGGGGACGACCCGGTAGCCTGACCAGAAGGGCGGACGCATGACCGTCTGCCCGTGGAATCGCTTTTCGACGTCTGCGATGCGCGCGTCGAGGTCAGCGCGCGAAGCCATCACCGTGCTCTGTTTCGACGCCCAGGCGCCGATCTGCGATTCGCGCGGCCGCGTGGCAAAGTAGGCGTCGGCTTCCGCGTCGGTCACGCGTTCGACGTCTCCTTCAATGCGGACCTGTTTGCCGATGCCCGCCCAGTAGAAGCAGAGCGCGGCCTTCGGATTCGCCGCCAGCGCGCGCGCCTTGCGGCTCTCGAGATTCGTGTAGAAGACGAACCCTCGCGCGTCCACCGCCTTCAGCAGCACGTAGCGGCTCGACGGGCGGCCGTCGCCGTCCACAGTCGACAGGACCATCGCATCCGGCTCGGGTTGGAGCTTCGCCGCTTCGGCGCAGAGCTCACGGAACAGCGCGATCGGATCGTTCATTTCGCAGATGTGAGCTGTTGAGCCGTGGTGAAGTGCGGCTCGATGTCGACCGGCACGTCGTTCAGCCGGTCGAGCGCCTTCTGCACGACGGGGCGCACGTTGCCGAGCCGATCGCCGAGCGCTTTCGCGGCAGCATAGTCCCCGTGCGCCTGGATGGTCATGATCTCCCGAGTGAGGCCGGTGATGCCGTCCTTGATTTTCGCGCGGTTGACGCTGAAGGTGCCGTCCGCGTTCGCGACGAACCCTCCCTCGTCGAGCAGGTAATTCATCTGCATCGCGACGCCCTTGCCGTGCGCCTCCGTGACGCCGAACCGGATCGATCGAAACGCGGACGCCAGGTACGTCGTGTAGAGCGTCTGCTCGATCGACTTCGGCAGCACGCCCTTGTCGACCATGTACTGCACCGCCCACAGTCCGGAGATGTCGGCCTTCGCCTCTTCGAGGAAGCTGCTCTGCTCCTTCATCGCCTGCCGCACGGTCGTCTCGCCGCCGCCGACGGTGATCGTGTGCGGGCCGAGGCCGTGCATCAGCTCGTGGACGACGATCTGCGTGAAGAACGCGTCGAACGCGATGTCCTTCTGATCCGCCGGCGACAGCACGACCTTCGAGATCGGCACGAGCGTCTTCTCGAATTTGGCGTCCTGCACGTTCTTCAGCATGACGCGCTTCGCGCCCTTCTCGCGCGTCACGCGCTCGTCGTTCGGCAGGTTGAACGCGGCCGTCTGCACACCGCGATTGCCGTCGCCGGCCGCGAACAGCTCGTTGACGACGACGATCGGCGCCAGCGCGCCGAGCCGGGGGTTGCGCATCGCGGGGTCTATCGGCAGGTGGTTCTCGATGTCCTGGAGCTGTCCCGCCCACTGCTGCAGCTTCGCCGACTCCGCCGGGTCCTCGATCGTGACGTACGCCTCGAACGCAGCCTTGTAGTTGAACAGCTCGTCCTCGTACACCTCGTACGGTCCGATCGTGGGCTGAATGGGGCCCTTCAGCTCCATCCACGCCACATCGCTGTTGTAGTAGTCGTTGGACAGAAACGCGTCCGCCCGTGCGGTCAGGAATCGCTTGAGCGTGGGTTCGGCAGCCAGAGCGGCCGCCTCGCGCAGCAGCAATGCGGCGCGCGCAAGCTCGCCCTGATACTCGACGTTGTAGGGGACGATGGAGAAGGCGCTGCCGTTCCGCCGGATGACGGTGAAGAAGCCCCGGGCCCGGTCCTTGTCGCGTTCCGGCAGCCCGTCGATCCATTTCTCGAGGTCCGCCTTCGATGCGCCGACGGGGTAGTAATTCGCCGCTTCCGGCTTGTGCGCGGGCGCGCCTGGCACGAATGGCGCGTTGTGATCGATCCGCGACCACGGTCCCTTGTTGATCAGGAAGTAGTGGAGGCGCGCGCGGCCCTCGGGGGTCGCATCGTGAACGAGGTCGAGCAGCATCGCGTCGTTACCGCCCCACACCTGCCGCAGGAAGAGCGCGTCGATGACCTTCGAGGCTTCGACCAGCTTCGCGAGCACCTGACGGTCGGACGCTGACAGCTTCGAAACGTCGACGATCATGTCGGTCGGCGCGAAGCGCGCCGCCATCTGCTGCAGCTTCTGCGTATCGGGCACGGAGGGCTCCTGGACGGCGGCGAGGGCGCCCGCGGCGACGACCGCAAGGGCGCACGAGAGCGCGAACTTCATCCGGATATCTTACCGCGCCGGTTCGGCGTGCGTCGCCGCGAGGTCGTACTGTCTTTTCACGAACGCGGCGTACTGTCGAAGCTGCTGATCGAGAGAGTCGTCGTTCGTGTTCTGCGCTTTCGCCAGGTACGCGGCGACCGCGTCGCGCGCCGTGCGCCGCGGGACGGAATCGTCTCCGCCCGCCAGCTTCGATTCGAGCGCGTGCAGCGCCGCCGCGCCGCGCCCGGTCTGCAGCACTTCGTCGAACGTCCGCGATACTTCACGCAGCTGATCGCGCTCGTCGCGCCGGTGGTCGAAGAACGACCGCACCGCCGCCGCGTCGCCGTGGGAGGTTCGATCCGGGAAGACGACCGCGACGATCTCGACGGACGCCCCAGCCGGCGCGGCGTCCACGGGCACACGAATGGACTTCCCGGGATCCAGCCAGTCGAGATGCTCCGGCGCGCGCGGCAGATCGCGCGTCAGCTTGGCGAGATATACGTCGGCCGTGTGCGTCTCGCGGTGCGTTCCGCCCTGAGCGTTCGGCGAGACGACGGCAAAACTCCACGCGGTAATCGGCTGCGTTCCGGTGTTCGTCAGTTCGACGGCGGGCGGAGAGCCCGAGATG
>DASQHH010000020.1:0-4238 GCA_035632195.1 Vicinamibacterales bacterium | reverse complement strand
GAGCTCAATTCAAGAGACAGGACTGTAATCGGGCCGAAGCAGAAGCGCCATGTTAAGGTCTGAAAATGGGTTGCGCGAGAGCGGCTGGGCTGGCGATCTGGACGGCGGCTTTCGTGGCGACGGGCTGCTCGTATCGCGCGTATGTGCCGGACCGGGTGACGACCGACGGCCTGCTTGCGATCAAGAACGGGATGACATATCCGCAGGTGGAATCACTGATCGGCCCACCACTTTGCGCGCGGGACATTCAGGATTCAACGCTGACCTCGGCCGCAAGAGCAATGGCCGACGACCTGACGCGAGATTGCTATCCGATGCGGCGTTCGACGACCACCGCCGTGCCGCCAGAACTCCGCGATGTGGCGGACTTGACGTTGTCGTATGCGAACGCGAACCGCAGCTGGACGGACCTGAAGATCTACATCGGCTTCGCGAGGGGGAAGATACGGTCCGTCTACATCAAGGAAGACAACATGGGCATCTGCTGCCAGGACTACGGCCAGCCGACGAGTCCCTTCTACTGGATCGGATCGCGCGAACACCTGCGCGACCTAATCGGCAGGTAGCGATGCCACTCTACACCTACGTCGTGACATATCGAGGTCGAAGTCACGTTGCCCAAGCGCGGCGCAGCAACTTCAAGGGGTTCGCCGACTGGACGAGCGCCGTTCCAGATCTGGCTCCGAGCCTGAGGCAGGAACTCGGTCATGCTGCCTACCGGGCCGATTTCCAGCAGATCCCGAATCGCGAAAGTGTATGGACGGCCTCCCTGGTCATTGGCGGTGAGCCACTCACCGTGCACGCCATTCAAACGAAGGACTAGCTCTCTCTGTAAATCCATCTCGATACTCCTCCGAACGAGTAGATGCAGTAGCCCTAGATCAGACGCGCGGGAGCGCGCCGCGACGAAGCGGAGCGGGGCGAAGGGGCCCCCGCGCAGCGAGGAGCCGGGGTATGGGGCGGAGCCCCATATGGAAGAGGTTTGCGCCCGGCCAGAATTGAACTGGCGGCCCCCCGCTTAGGAGGCGGGTGCTCTATCCGCTGAGCTACGGGCGCACTGCCGTCAGTGTACCAAAACAACGTCAGGTTCCAGGTTCCAGGTTCCAGGTTCCAAATTCTCAGCCACCACGGGCGTAGGCGTCTGTACCAAGTCAGCGTGCGCCCGGTTCGGCTGCCGCGGGCTGTTCGGCCTGTGCCGCCGGCGCGTCGCCCTCGGTGTCACGCGGGCCAATCAGCTTCGCCTGGCGCAGGGCCACGAGCGCGCCGGCAGGAGCGTCGGCCGAGGTCTCGAGAATGCCCTCGAGCACGACGACGGCCTCGTCGCCCTCGAGCGCGGCCTCATCGAACCGCGCGTTCGACTCCGTGTACAGCGTCTTCGAGGCCGCCAGCGCGTTCTTCGCCTGCTTGAACCCGTCGAGTCCATTCGCGAGCGAGTCGAGCAGTCCGGGCTGCACGCCCGCGTTCTCGAGCAGGGCCGCGTTCCCAGACGCCACCGTATGAATCGCGTCGGCACGCCCGATCAGGTCCACGTCGCTCGCCCAGGGAGGTGTCAGAAACGTCGGAACGTCCGGTTGCGTGCGCGCCGCGATGGCGCTCACGTGCCGGACATGCCGCAGCCGGCTGCGCAGCGCGCGGCGCGCCGACCGGCAGTACTCAGCCGCCGCCTGCCGCATGCTGCCGCAGCGCTCCTGCCGCGCGAACTGCGCAGCCTCGTTGGCCACCGCCGTGTCGAGTTTCGTCAGGGTGTTCGCCCCGCCCGCCGTCGCGGCGAAGAACAGACGATGCTCGTGTGCGACGACCAGCACACGCTTGTGGGCCTGATGTTTTCTGGTTCGGTGCTTTTCCATCGGAGCCTCTCTTTCTTCCTGATGCGCCATTAGACGCCAGGCTCGATGAAAAAATCAGTGCCGCTATTACGCTGTACGTACGCTGTACTGTACAGAAACCAGACAGGGCGCTTTGGATCGCGCAGCGCGGGCACCGAATCGGGTTTTGTACGCGACGAATCACGTTTTGTACGCCGCCGGTCTGGAAAAACTGAGACCAAGTGTCAGATCGTTGACGCTGGATCGCGCACGGCGGCCCACGAGAGCCGTTTCCTGCGCCGCCAGGCGGGCTGCGCGACCCGGAAGTGCTGTTTCGGGCTTCCAAAGCGGATGCAGCGCGCCGCGAACCGCGGTTCGCAGTCATTGGGGCGCGTTTCGCGACGGGCGAATCGCGCTGCGTCAACGGTCAATTGCGGCTTGCGATCGCCGGCGCGCGCTCCAGCCTCCGCAATTCCCACCTCGCGGGCCGCACACTCGGGATTGCCGTCGGTGTGTTTCCAGTAGCTCGCCGCGGATCCCGCTGGGGAAGGCGCAGTCACGTTTCGTGGTTTGGAAATCGCGTTGTGTCGCGCGACGATCAGGGCACGATCGTTCGAGCACTCGGCGGTGCCCAGATGGTCACCACAAGCCCGCCTGCGACGATCAGGATGGCACCGATAGCGACAGGAACGGTCGGCAGCGTGCGGAAGAACAGATAGTTCACGACTTGAAACATGACGAACAACATCGCGACGTACGTGCCGGTCACGGTCGCGAAATCCACGGGCGCAAGATTGAGCGACGTGCCATACAGCGTGAGGCACAAGCCGCCGACGAGAAACAGGCCGACCCGCGTGGCCATTGACGGGTGCGTCAACGCGACACGGATGATCGCGTCGCCGACCGCCTCGAGTACCGTTGCCGCGAGCACGAACAGAAACACACGCATGGACTTGTTCAGTGTTGCGGCAGGAACTCTACGGCGACTGCCTTGTCGCCGCGCATCGTCAAATACACGTGCTCGGGCTTCGCGTGCGCGCCGCAGGTGAGCGCGAAGTCTTTGTCGTCGAGGAACGAAACGAGATCGACGTCTTCCATCCGCGCGGCGGACGCCTGGACCGTCTTGTCTGCGAGCCGGACGTGGAAGCGCACACCCGCGGGACCGCAGTCGACTGCGACGAGCGCCCCGGAGACGCGCTCCTCTCCGGGCTGGACCTTCCGCAGGTTGAACTCGACGCTTCCGCTGTCCGGGTGATCGACGGCGCTGCCGCCGGTGGGGCCGACTTCGACCACGCGGGACGGCCCGCGCGGCGGCGCCACGTCCAACGGACCGCCGGTGCGTTCCCGCTCGGCGATGCGATCCAGGAAACCGCGCGCCTGCTTCGCGACGGTCTCGTCGAACGTCTGCGCCGCGAGGCTCCGGAGCAGCGACCGGCCCGCGGCCTGCGTTTCTCCACGCCGCAGGAAGACGAGCGCCAGCTGGAGTCGGTATTCGAGCCGTCCCGGCGCAAGCTGGATGGCGCGCTCGGTGTTCCGCTGCGCCTCGTCGAGCCGCGTGTTCAACGCCATGTCCGCGTACGCGTCCCACGCCAGCGCCGCCGCGGACTGCGGGTTCGCCGCCACCGCCTTCGTCAGGGCGGCATGCGCCTTCTCGTACGCGGACGCCGAGCCCTGGTCCTCCTCGGACACGGATCGCATCAGCGTCAGCGCGTAGAGGTACTGAGTAATGTAGTCGCCGGGTGCGAGCGACGACGCCTTCTCGAGCGGCTCGAGCATGTCCGGCGCACGGTGCTGCCCCGACCGCAGCATCGCCAGCGCGAGCTGCGCCTCGGCGACGTCCGGTCCGGCCTTCACCGCCGCTTCGATTCGCGGCGCCGCCTCGGCGACCCGTCCGACACGAATCTGCAGCTCGCCGAGCCGCGCCTCGGCTTCGGCGGGATCGAGCATTCGCGCCTGCTCCGGCGCGTCCACTGCGATCTTCTCCGGCAGCGCGTACCGCACCGCCATGAACGCGGGGTGCTGCACGTAGCGCCGCAGCTCCAGCTCGAGTTCCGGCGTCGTCGTTCCCAGAGCCGAGGCGAGCGCTTCCGGCGAGAAGTCTTTCGCCTCGAGGTACGCGTTCAGCGCCTTCCCCGCCTGACGATCGACGAGCAGGTAATGCGTCAGCGCCCACGATTCCGCGTAGAAGATGCTCTGGCGATCGCGCTCGTTGTACATCGGCGACGTGTGGTCCACGGACAGCAGGTCGGCGAGCGGAACGAAGCGCTCGCGCAGCAGCCCGACATACTCCGGCCGCGCGCTGCCGATGAGGGCCTCGCGATCGCCCGCGCGCAGGCGGAACGTGCTGAAATACTCGGCCAGCCCCTCATTGAGCCACACCGGCATGCCCTGAACGCCATTGTGCAAAAGCACGTGCGTGTATTCGTGGAACAC
>DASQHH010000019.1:0-1536 GCA_035632195.1 Vicinamibacterales bacterium | reverse complement strand
TGCACGATCCGATCGACCGACGCAAAAGCGTCGTCTATCTCGACCCGGCGCCGCAGGCGGCCTTCGAAGCGAGCGAGCAGCGACGCGCCCGGATGGATCAGCGGGACGAGCGTTTCGTGCCGCACGTGCTGGCGATCGTTGCCGGCACGTGGGTGGATTTTCCGAACGACGACAAGACGTACCACAACGTGTTCTCGCTCTCGAAGACGCAGGAGTTCAACCTCGGACGCTATGCGGTCGGGCACTCGAAGGCCATCCGCTTCGAGAACCCCGGCATCGTCCGCGTCTTCTGCGACATCCACTCGCACATGAGCGCGTTCATCCTCGTCTTTGCGCACCGGTACTTCGCGGTTACGGATGACGAGGGACGGTATCGGATCGACGGCGTGCCGCCCGGCACCTACACGGTTGCCGTGTGGAACGAGACCGTGCGCGGGGATCCTCCGAAGCGGAGTGTGACGATCGGCGACGGTGGCGGCGACGTGGATGCCGATTTCTCGATCAAATGAACGCTTTCTCCTCACTCACCAACCGGATCTTCTTCGCGACCGCGTTTCTCGCGGTGCTGTCGATCAGCGTCGCGGTGTACGTCGTCAACCGCGCCGTCACGCGGCGCGCCGATCAAGAAATCCAGCTCGACATGGACCGCGCGGCGACGCTTGTCGACGAGTACCGCAGATTCTCGTTCGAGACCTTCGGCCTTAACGCGCGCCTCATCGCGGATCTGCCCGTCCTCAAGTCGGCGGTCGATACGCACGATCCGGCGACCGTGGAACCGATCGCGCGGGAGTATCAGAGCCTGCTTCCGAACGCCGACCTGTTCGCAATCGCGGACAACACCGGCCGCGTACTCGTCAGGCTTGGCATCAGCGACGTGCCCGACGAGGCACTCAAGGCCGCGATGATCGGCGGCCACAACACCACGCCGGATCGCGACGTCTTCTGGCCAGAGCAACACGGCGTCCTCCTGCTGAAATCGGTCCCGATCTCGAGCGGCACCGGCGCCGTCACCCGCGGCGACATCGGCACCCTGATTCTCGGAGCCAGCCTGGATCGGCGGCAGGCTGAACGTTTCAAACAGCTCACGAACAGCGAAATTGCCTTTGGCATCGACGGGACGATCAAGGCTGCCACGCTGCCGGAGGACACGTGGCCGGCCCTGTCGACGCTGCTCGCGCATCCGGGCAGCTCGACAACCATCGCGCTCCACGACACCGAATACCAGGCGTTCCCTCGGCCGTTGGCCCCCGGAGGCGCCAGCGGGCAGCCGATGGGAATCGTGCTTCGCTCGCAGGCCGAGCAGCTGCAGTTCCTCGGTCAGCTGCACCAGCAGCTCGCGGCGATTGCCGTCGTGGCCGTGCTCGTCGCGATTCTCTTCTCCTACGCCATCGCGCGCACCGTGACACGTCCACTCGGCACGATCACGGCGACCATGCGGGAGATGGCGGCGAGCGGAGACCTGGCGCGCCGCATCCCCGTCCCGCCGAACCCGCGCTGGCAGGACGAGGACGCGCGGCTCCTCGCGACGACGTTCAA
>DASQHH010000018.1:0-4143 GCA_035632195.1 Vicinamibacterales bacterium | reverse complement strand
CGACGGTCTTCTGCGTGGCCGGCCGCCTGGGCGGCACGAACCGGTGGCCAACGGGCCCCTCCGGCACGGCGCCGGTGCACCTCGCTGCCGCGTCGGACCTGGCCCGGCTCGCGGCCACGGGCTTCGAGATCGGCGCTCACGGCATGGACCACGAGCCGTTCAACACGGAAGACCCGGCGGTCATTCAGCGGGAGGTTCGTGAGGCGCGAGCGGTTCTGGAACAACGCATCGGCGTGCCCGTCTGTTCACTCGCGTACCCTTACGGGGCCCTGCCGACGCCCGACGCGGAGGCCGCCGTGCGGGAAACGTACAGAACCGCGGTGACGACACGAATCGGTCGCGTCGACGACGCGTCGGCTCCCCTCGCTCTGCCCCGGGTCGACGTCCACTATCTGCGGGCGCCCCGGCTGTTCCGCGCGGCGCTGGAGGGCCGGGCGAACGCCTACTTGTCGCTCCGTCGGTTCGGAGCCGCCGCGCGCCGTCGCGTGCGCCTCGACTACGTTCCCCGTATGGCAGGCCCATCGGAATGACCTTCGCATTGCGCACGATTCGGCTCGGCGAGCGTTTCGACACGACGGCTCTGGGGCTGGGGTGCGCCGACTTGTTTCGCGTGCCGAGCCGTGCCGGCCGGCGGCGGGTTCTCGACGCGGCGTACGACGCGGGCATCAGGCACTTCGACGTGGCTCCGATGTATGGGCTCGGCCTTGCGGAGTCGGACCTCGGCCGGTTCGCACGCGGAAAGCGGGAGCGGATCGTTCTCGCGACGAAATTCGGCATCGATCCCGCTCCGGTCGGACGCGCGATCGCGCGATTGCAGGCCCCGATCTCGCGTATCGTGAACTGGCGGTCGCCGAACGAGGGAGCCGCGTCCGGCGGCGATCCCCGGTCCGGCTCCGTGGGATCGCTGCTCTACCGCTCGAACGACTACAGCGTCGGTCACGCTCGTACGAGCCTCGAGAGGAGTTTGAGGGCGCTCGAGACCGACCACGTCGACGTGCTGTTCATTCACGACCCGCCGCAGGCTTCCGAAGTGCCGGACGGCATCCGTGAGTACCTCGAGTCGGCGCGGGCAGCCGGCCGCATCCGGGCGTGGGGCGTTGCCGGCGAACCCGAGCCGTGCGTCGACGTCGCGCGACGGCTGGGTCCATCCGCGGTCTTGCAAGTCCGCGGGGACGTGTTCTCGCGGCACGGCGGAATCGTTCCAATCGAGGCGGGACGCCCGATGATTCTGTTCGGCGTCGTCGGGCGGCCGTTGCGGCGGATCCGCCAGCACCTGTCGAGCGATGACGTCCGACGGCGCTGGAGCAACGCCATCGGCATGGACTGCGGCAATGCCGACGCGATCGCCAATCTGCTTCTGCGTGATGCGCTCAGCGCGAACAGGCGCGGCGCTGTCCTCTTCAGCTCGACAAACCCCGCCAGAATCGCCGCCGCCGCAGCCTGTGCTGCCACTGCCGATGATTCCGCGATCGGGGCACTTCGGATGCTCATCGCCGAGGAACTCGTCGACTCCGGATTGCGCCGATGATTATCGACGGGCAAGGCGTAGACGCTTCGCTGTCGGCCGACGTCGCGGTCGTCGGCGCCGGACCAGCCGGGATCGTCACCGCACTGGAAGTCGCAGACGGCGGGCTCGACGTTCTTCTGATCGAGAGCGGGCACACGCACCCCGACAAGGCCATCCAGTCGCTGGGAGACGCCGCGGCGCTGGACGAGTCCCTTCACGCGCCCATGTCGATGGCGACGCGGCGCCAAGTGGGTGGCGCTTCGGCCATCTGGGGCGGACGATGTGTGCCATTCGATCGCGTGGACTTCGATACCCGCCCGTGGATCGTCGATCACGAGTGGCCCGTGACGTACGACGAAGTACGGAAGTACTTCCAGGCGGCATGCGACTGGTTCGTGTGCGGCCGGGCGGTCTTCGACGCGACCGAGACGGGACGTCTGCCGCCGTCGATCGTTCCGGGGCTGCCGAACGGCGACGTGCTGACGTCGACGCTCGAACGCTGGTCGCTGCCGACGCATTTCGGCGTCCAGTACGCCGAACGGCTGCGCGCCTCCGGGCGCGTTCGAGTCGTGAGCGGCCTGACGTGCACCCACATTGCCACGCGGGGGCATGACGTCGATCGGCTCGCGTGCCGGACCATCGACGGCAAGACGGTGGACATCCGCGCGCGCCGATATGTCGTCGCCTGCGGGGGCCTGGAGAGCACGCGGCTCCTCCTGGCCTCTCCGCACGCGGACGGTCGGGCGATCGGCAACCACTCCGATCACCTGGGCCGCTGGTACATGGGCCACATCGAGGGTGTCGTCGCGACCGTCCATTTCCACACACCACCCTCCGCCACGATCTACGACTACGAGCGCGACGCCGATGGGGTGTACGTGCGGCGCCGCTTCACCTTCTCCCGCGAGTATCAGAAGTCCAACTCCCTGCCGAACATCGCGTCCTGGCTCGTGCATCCCGAGCTCGGCCAGGCGGCCCATCGGAGCGGGATCCTGTCATTGGCGTATCTTGCGCTTGCCTCTCCGCTCGGCCCTTTCATCGCTCCCGAAGCCCTCCGAATCCCGATGATCGGTGGGCGCGTGCCGGGCGTCCCGTACGGCGGCGCTGCACCCTCACCGACCCTCGAGCACATCAGGAACCTGTGTACTGACGCGTGGCCGACGGCGCGGTTTGCCGTCGGATTCGGCGCCCGGCGTTTTCTCGCCCGGGGCCGTCGCGTCCCCGGCTTCGCGGTGCACAATCGCGCGAACGTCTATCCGCTGCTGTACCACGGCGAGCACCTGCCGCGTCGCGACAGCCGTGTGACGCTCTCGGGCCAGCGAGACGCCGTCGGCATGCCGAGAATTCAGGTGGAAATCCGGTTCTCGGATGCCGATGTCGAAGGAGTGGTTCGCGCACACCGCGCATGGGACGAGCATCTCAGGCGCTGCAACGCCGGCGAAATCCGCTATCACTCGGACGATGTCGCCGCAGATGTTCGGGGGCGGATGGGCGGCGGCTTTCACCAGAGCGGGACAACACGAATGTCCCGACGACCCGAGGACGGCGTGGTCGACGCCAATCTCGCGGTACACGGGATACCGAACCTCTTTGTCGTCAGCAGTTCGGTGTTCCCCACCTCGAGCCAGGCCAACTCCACGTTCCTGATCGTTGCTTTCGCAGTCAGGCTCGCAGAGCACCTGAAGCGCACGATGTCGTGAGGACCTTTTAGACCGGTATCTCCCGACCGGACAATTCCACGCGCCTTCCGGTGCGGCCGGATTCATAGGCGGCTTCGATGACCGCGAGCACGTGACGGGCCTCGAGGGCGCTCGACGGAGGCTCCCCGCCCCGGTCGATTGCGGCGACGAGGCCTTCCAGGAGCCGTGTCGAACCGACCACGGCTGCTTCGGGCGGATTCCGCGCCAGCGTTTTCCGCGAGCGCCCCTGTTCGGCCCATGCGAGACCGCTGTAACCGAACTCCATCAAGGCACCGAGCGGCTCCGCGCGCTTGATACCGACGCGGGCGGTTGCTCGTCCGCCGAACGACGCGCGCAGCGACGCTTCCTCGCAGTCCGCGCGAACCTCCAGATACCTCGTGCCCGCACGACAGAGCCGGTCCACCGTGACCTGACCGAGGCGTCCGCCCGGAAACTCCACGGTGACGAGCTGAATCGCGTCCGAATCCTGCCGCTCGTGAAAGCCGGCGGAAAACTGCGCCGAGACGGCTGCGGCCTGCGCCCCGAAGATCCAGATCAGCAAATCCACCAGGTGAATCCCGCCCTCGAAAAGGGCCCGATTTGCCATGTCAGCGCGCCACCGTGTCGGTTCCTTCCACGGCGGGAGATCCATGAGCTGCCACACCTGACAGAACGCCAGTCTGCCGAAGCGAGCCGATGCGATCTGTTCACGAATCGCGCGGAAGATCGGATGTTCGCGGAACTCCTGGTTCACCGCGACGAGCCGGCCGCCCGCGCGAGCGGCGGCGAGGATCCTGTCGGCCTCGGCGACCGATTGCGCAAGCGGCTTCTCGCAAAAGACGTGGCAGCCGGCCTCGATTGCCCGGAGGCATGGCTCGAGATGAGCGGCTGGAGGCGTGGCAACGATGACGACGTCCGGTCGCGTCTGCCCGATCAGTTCATCGACGGATCCGTACG
>DASQHH010000017.1:0-2155 GCA_035632195.1 Vicinamibacterales bacterium | reverse complement strand
GTAGCCGGGTGTGGGGCGGAGCCCCACCTGAATTGACTCTCACGCAGCGTCAGGGATGATCATGGGGCATGACCGAACCGCAGCATCTCGGCGAGTTCAACGGATTCGAAATCTACCCGATGCCGATGTTCGCGACGATCTCCGTCGCCGATGTGAGCGCCGTGTCCGAGTGGTATCGGAACGCGCTCGGCTTCGGCGTGGTGTTCAGCGCGCCGGCCGGCCCGGGCGGGCAGCCCGCGATGGTGCACCTGCGACGCAAGAAATATCAGGATGTGCTGATCGTGCCGGCGCAGAGCGCGGCCGCGCCGTCGACCGCTTCGACGATATCGGTCAGCTTCAGCGCGGACGACGGGGAAGTCGATGCGATTGCGGAGCGCGCGCGGTCGGCACGGCCGCTCGGCACGTCGGCGATTGCCGGGCCCATCGATACGCCGTGGAACACACGCGATCTGCGCGTCACGGATCCGGTCGGCACGCGTCTCGTGTTCACGGGACGCAATCCGAACGCGGATCCGGAGCAGATGAAACGGATGCAGGCGCTGCTCAGCGCCGGTAAACGGTGATGTGGAAGCCGTCGGGGTCGTCGACCCCCAGCGTGCGGCCGCCCCACGGCTGATCCTTCGGTTCCTCGGCCAGCGTGTGCCCCGAGTGCCTGATGCGCGCGGCCAGGCTGTCGATGTCCTGCACCGTCGTGCACCAGACGCGGACGCCGACGCCCTTCTGCCGATCGCGTCCCTTCGCCCAGTCGTCCTGCGACAGCCCGAGGCGGCACACGCCCGCCTTGACCATGGCGCCGGCCAGCTTCCCGTCGGGGCCTTTGTATTCTTCGTCGAGGACGAACCCGAGCACGTTCGTGTAGAAGGCGATGCTGCGCGACAAGTCGCCGACGGTGAACGTCGGCTCGACGGCGCGCAGCCGCAGCGTTTCCGTGGCGCTGGTGCGCCGGTCCTTCGTCGGCTTCTTCGCGCGGGCGGCCTTGCGGGCCGGCTTCGCCGTCTTCGATTTGCGGGCCGCCTTTTTCTTCTTCGCCATTCGATGCCTCCGCCGTTCAGGCGTTCACGTGCTTCGCAATGAACGCTTTGACCATCTCGCGCGCGCGATCGGTCTGTGGACCGGGCGTCGCGACCCATTCGTGCTCGCATCCCTCGAACAACTCGTACCGGCAGTCGCCGCCCGCCTGCCGGTAGGCCGCCGCGAACTCTTCCTGAATCGCGGGGAGGACATTGTCGTCGAGCGCGCCCTGCATGACCAGCAGCGGCGGCAGTGTGACCTTCTCGCGCCGTTCGAGAATCTCTTGCGGATTGCTCTCGTGAATCGACTCCCACGGGACGAAGTACGTCGTGGTGTTCTTCATCATCGCGTCGCGCTTCAGGCGCCGCGCGTTCTCGAAGCGGGCGACGGGGTTGCTCACGGGCGAGCGCATGGCGACATACGCGACGCCGGCATTATTACTCCCGGGGCCACTGCCCCCGGGATCGCCGATTGCGCCACTCAGCGGAATCGCGTTGTACCTCGGATCGCTCGGCCTCATCGCGAGCAGCTCCGCGACATGGCCGCCGCTCGAGCTGCCGTAGATGCCGACCTTCGACGCGTCGCCGTTCCACGTGCGCGCGTTCGCCTTCAGCCACCGGACGCCGTAGTTCGCGTCCTGCACGCTCGCGGGGTACGGCGCTTCGGGCGCGAGCGTCATGTCGATGGCGACGACGAGGACGCCGCTCGACGCGAGGGCGCGGTCCATCGGTTCCTCGGCGCGGCGATCCTTCGTGTTCCACGCGCCGCCGTGCAGGTCGAGAACGGTTGGAAAGGGACCGGTGCCTGGAGGCGCCGAGGGCTGGTAGATGCGCGCCATCAGCATGCGGCCTGCCGCATTGCGCCGCAGTTCGACTTCTTTCACCGTGACGTCGAACTTCGCGGACGGGTCGTAGCGCTTCGTTGCGGCGTCGGGCCGCGCCGTGGACCCGCCGGCGGCGGCGCCTGCGCCAATCGCGGACAGGAATTCACGCCGTCCGAACGCGTGAGGAGTCATCCGCACAGTATTACGCCACGAAGACACGAAGGCACGAAGACAATTCTTCATGTCTTCGTGCCTTCGTGGCTAAAACACGGTGATCGTCGGACTTGTCGCGATCTTGATATTCCCGTTGTCCCTGAACAG
>DASQHH010000016.1:0-3621 GCA_035632195.1 Vicinamibacterales bacterium | reverse complement strand
ACCTCGGCCGGCTCATCGGACAGAGCAACGAGTACAAGGAAGTGAAGCGTGCCGGCGACGCGCTCAACGACGACCACGAAACGGTCGCCCTGCTGCAGCGCATGGAACAGCTCCGCGTCGACGCGCAGCGCTTGCTCGCGCGCGGCGAACGCCCGACCGAGGCGATGGAGAACGATCTCGACGCGTTGCTCGGCCAGATCCAGGGTCGCCCGACGTACCAGCGTCTGCTCGTCGCGCAGGAGAACTTCGACAAGACGATGGCGCGCGTGAACGACTGGATTCTCGAGGGGCTTGAGAAGGGCGCGGCGAGTCCGATCATCACGCTCGGCTGAATTCGTATGTCGCGCGGCCTGCTCATCGTTTTCGAGGGGCCGGAAGGTGCGGGCAAGAGCACGCAGCTCAAGCGGCTCGCCGAGTGGCTGAACGCGCGCGGGAGAGACGTCGTTTCGCTGCGGGAACCCGGCGGCACGGCGGTCGGCGACGAAATTCGCCGCGTGCTGCTCGATCCGGCGTCGGAGATCGCGCCGCGAGCCGAAGCACTGCTGTTCATGGCGTCGCGCGCGCAGCTCGTCGAGCGCCGAATTCGTCCGTCACTCGATCGCGGATCGATCGTGCTCCTCGATCGCTTCTTCTTGTCGACGTACGCGTACCAGTCTCACGGCCGCGGCTTGCCGGAGGAAGAGATACGCGCCGCGAATTCGATGGCGACAGACGGCCTCGTTCCGGACCTGACCTTGCTCCTCACGCTGCCTGTCGAAGCGGGGCTCGCCCGCGCCATGGAGCGTGGTGGGCACGATCGAATGGAGCGCGCGGACATTGGCTTCCACGTGCGGGTGACGAATGCCTTCGGTCTGTTCGCGACGCAGGCGTGGCAGCGGGTGCACACGGAGTGCGGGCCGATCGACGCCGTGGACGGGAGCGGCACCGAGACAGAGGTGTTCGCGCGCGTGGTGGAAACGCTGCGCCGTCGCTGGCCCGATTCGTTCAGCGCGACGGCTTAGCCGCGCGTCAGTCCGGCTGTTTCGTCTGATCGACGACCTTCACGCCGGACGGGATCGAGAACGAGAACAGCGACTTCGGAACAGATGCATTCGGCTCGACCGCGGTCAGATGGATGTGGCGCGAGATGCCGCTCTCCTCGGTCACGTCGAATTCGCGGATGTAGGCGTCGTCGTCGTCGACCCACACCGTCGCTTTCGTGAACGGGACGGTGACGCCGGACTTGGGTGTGAGCACGAGCCCGTGCGTTGCGTGGCCGTCGACGGTTTTCGCGGCTGCCGGAGCGATGTCGTATTTCGTTCGCGGTGAGTCGAGGAACGTGCCTGTGAGATCGATCGGCGTCTGGCTGCGGTCGGCCGCCGGCCGTTTCAGGACTTGCCCGGGCGCACTGCTCGGCAGGTAGACCCACACCGCTTTGCCGTCCGAGACGATCGCGTCGGATGCCGGCTGGGTGAATCGAATCGACAGGAGGCCCGGACGTTCCTGCGCGTACTGGCCGCGCGCTGTCGCCGTCGAACCGGTCAGCGTATTCGAGACAGTTTGCTCGAACGTGCCGCGCACCGTCTTGATCTTGGCCCACGCGGCGACGGCACGGTCGATCGTCGGATCGACGGATTGCGCTTGCGCCTGTGACGCAACGCACACGAGAGCGGCGGCAACGAACGAGAGTCGCATGTTCAGTGTTACACGCCGGCCGTGGCATGCGTTCCGGCGGCGACCGACCGCCCGATTGCCGCGCCGATGGCGCGCAGTTCGGTCACCAGGCGCGCAAACTGATCCGGATACAGTGACTGCGCGCCGTCGGAGAGTGCCCGGTCGGGCGTCGGATGGACTTCGACGATCACGCCGTCCGCGCCGGCGGCGACCGCGGCTCGTGCCATCGGGGTGACCTTGTCGCGCAGGCCGGTGCCGTGGCTCGGATCGGCGATCATCGGCAAGTGCGACAATCGCTGTACGAGCGGAATGGCGGTCAAGTCGAACAGGTTGCGCGTCATCGTGTCGAAGCTGCGAATGCCGCGCTCACAGAGGATCACCTGGCCGTTGCCCTCGGCGAGGATGTATTCGGCGCTCATGAGCAGCTCGGTGATGGTCGCCGCGATGCCGCGCTTGAGCAGCACGGGCTTGTTGAGTTTTCCGACGGCGCGGAGCAGGGAATAGTTCTGCATGTTTCTCGCGCCGATCTGAATGCAATCGCCGTACTCGGCGACCAGATGCGCGCCCTCTTCGTCGAGCGCTTCGGTCACGACCGGCAGGCCGGTCTCGCGGCGCGCCAGCGCGAGCAGCTCGAGTCCCTTTTTGCCGAGCCCCTGGAACGCGTACGGTGAGCTGCGCGGTTTGAATGCGCCGCCGCGCAGCGCCGTCGCGCCGGCGGCACGTACGGCGTGCGCCGCGGTGATGATCTGCTCTTCCGATTCGACCGAGCACGGTCCGGCGATGATCTGCACTTCGTTGCCGCCGAAGGTGACGCCCGGCGCGATCGTGACGAGGGTGTTCTCGTCGCGCCATTCGCGCGAGACCTGCTTGTATGGCTTGCTGACGTGGATGATTTCGGCGACGCCGGGAAGCGCCTCGACGCGCGAGCTGTCGACGCGTCCATCGTTGCCGACGAGACCGATCGCGATTCGCGTCTCGCCCGGCATCGGCCGAGCGGAGTAGCCCATCTCCTCGATCGTCTTCACGACGCGGTCGATCTGGTCCTGCGTCGCGTGGTTCTGCATCACGACCAGCATTACAAATCCTCGAAGTCGAAGGACCACCCGTCGTGCGCCAGCGTAACGGGGCCGGTGAATCGCGCTCCGACGAGCGCGCGAACATCGACCTGCTCGACGGGCGGGTAGAAGTGAGTCAACGCCAGATGCTTCGGCGCGGCAGCGGCGGCGAGGTCGCCGCACTGCTCCGGAGTGAGGTGCTCGGGAATGTGCATGCCGGTCGGGAGCGAGCACTCGCAGACCAGCAGATCACACTCCCGCGCCCACGCGGCGAGCGGCTCGGAAGGCCCGGTATCGCCGGTGTAGACGATGCGCCGCCCGCCACGTTCCATGGAATATGCCACGCTCTCGGGCGTGTGCGGAACAGGATGGCAGGTGAGATGTAGCCCGCCGGGCAGGTCGACGACGTCGGCGGGCGTCACTTCGCGAATGGTCAGTGGAAACCCGGGCGCCGACACCCACTCTCCGTATGCGGCGGCGAGCCGCGAGAAGAGATCCGCGGTGCCCACCGGTCCGATGATCTCCACCGGCGCGGACCGCGGGGGCAAGAATCCGTACTTCCAGGCGAAGATCAGCGTCGGAAGATCGCCGTGATGGTCGATGTGGAAGTGTGTGATCGCCACGTGCGTAATCGTCTGCCATTCCGGACCGCGTTCGGCGAGGCGGCGCGTGATCCCGGCGCCGCAGTCGATCAGCAAACGGACGTTCGGCGCCTCGAGCAGATAACCGGCGCAGCTGCGCCCGGCCGTGAGCGAGATCGTGCCCGTTCCCAGTGTCGTGAAACGCACGTCACGGACCTTTGTACAGGATCTTTATCGTCGAGCGCAAACCATCTGCCGTGAAGATCGCGATATAGACGCCCGGCGGTACTGGGCGTCCGTTGCCGTCGCGGCCGTCCCATTCGGTACGCCCG
>DASQHH010000015.1:0-1730 GCA_035632195.1 Vicinamibacterales bacterium | reverse complement strand
CGCCGCCGGCGGCGACGCCGCCAAGCCGGGCGATCAGGTGCTCGTCTCGATCTTCGCCAACGGCGATCGCGTGGACGTCATCGGCACGAGCCGCGGCAAGGGCTTCCAGGGCGTCGTCAAGCGCCACCACTTCGGCGGCGGCGCGGCCACGCACGGCTCGATGTTCCACCGCGCTCCCGGATCGATCGGCGCTTCGTCGTTCCCTTCGCGCGTCGTCAAGGGCATGCGCGCGGCCGGACGCATGGGCGGCGCCCGCGTCACCACGCGCAACCTCAAGGTGCTGCGCGTCGACGGCGACAATCACCTGCTGATCGTCGAGGGCAGCGTCCCGGGCGCGCCGACGAGCTACGTCATCGTCCGCAAAGCGGTGGCGGCGAAGAAGATCAAGGTCGCGCAGGTTGAGAAACCGAAAAAGGGCAAGAAGTAGCGCGAAGGCTTCAGCCGAGCGAACACCATGAAGATTGATGTGGTCAACAACGAGAACGCGAAGGTCGGCAGCGTCGACGTCAGCGACGACGTGTTCGGCGGGCGCGTGAACACGGATCTGGTGTGGGAGTCGGTCGTTCATTCCAACGCGAAGGAACGGCGAGGGACGCATCAGACCAAGAACCGCGCGAACGTGCAGGGCAGCGGCAAGAAGCCGTGGCGGCAGAAGGGCACCGGCCGGGCGCGCGTCGGATCGGTCCGCAATCCCCTGTGGCGGCACGGCGGGACCGTCTTCGGACCCCAGCCGCGCAGCTACGACTATGCGCTGCCGAAAAAGGTGGGACGCGGCGCGCTGCGCGCGGCCCTGGCGGAGAAGATTCACAAGAGCGAAATTGTCGTCGTCGAGTCGCTCGCCGCGTCGGAAATGAAGACGAAGGCCGCGGCCGAGATGCTGAAGCAGCTCGGCGTCACCGGCAAGGCGGTCCTCGTGGACGTCGCGGTGGACGAGAAGCTCCACCGGTCGGTGCGCAACATTCCGGGCGTGTCGTTCGTCGCGAGCAACCGCCTGACGGCGCGCGACGTCGCCGGCGCGCAGCGCGTCGTCGCGACGCGCGGCGCCATCGAGAAGCTGCAGGAGGCGCTGTCGTGAAACTGACCGACGTGATCCGCCGCCCGCTCGTCACCGAGAAGACGTCGATCCTCCGCGAAGACGGACGGACGATCGTGTTCCACGTGGCGCCGGGCGCGAACAAGATTCAGATCAGGCGCGCGGTCGAGCAGCTGCTCGGGTCGAAGGTGGAGAGCATCCGCACGAGCATCGCGCACGGCAAGGTCAAGCGGCAGGGGCGTTTCGCGGGACGCCGGTCCGACTGGAAGAAGGCGTACGTGAAGCTGCGCGAAGGCGCCAAGATGCCCGAATTCCTGGAAGGCGCGTAATCATGCCATTTCGCAAATTGAACCCGACGTCGCCCGGCTCGCGGTTCCAGACCGTCCAGACGTTCGACGAGATCACGACCGATACGCCGCACAAGCCGCTCGTCGAGCCGCTCAAGAGCACGGGCGGCCGCAACAACCAGGGCCACCTCACCTCGTGGTGGCGCGGCGGCGGGCACAAGCGGATGTACCGCATCATCGATTTCAAGCGCGACAAGCGCGACATCCCTGCGAAGGTGACGACGATCGAGTACGACCCGAATCGATCCTCGCTCATCGCGCTCGTCACCTACGCGGACGGCGAGAAGCGCTATGTGCTGCAGCCGGCCGGACTGAAGGTGGGCGATACGATCGTCGCGGGACAGAACGCC
>DASQHH010000014.1:0-7081 GCA_035632195.1 Vicinamibacterales bacterium | reverse complement strand
CCGGACGGACCCGGCGCCGGGGCCTGCCTGTTCTCGCTGACGATGTTCGTTCTTCTGCTCGTCATGGTGATCGAACGCAAGCTGCGGCCGGTGGAGATCGTCCGATGACCGGGAATCCGGAGCGCGAGGCTTCAGCCGAGCGCATCATCTTCGAAGACGTCTCCAAGTTCTACGGCGACGTCCTGGGCGTCAACGGCGTCACGCTGAGTATTCCGCCGGGCATCACGAGCCTCGTCGGACCCAACGGCTCCGGCAAGACGACGCTGATGAACCTGATGACGGGGCTGATCTTTCCAGACGACGGGCGCGTCCTGATGCGCGGAATTTCGCCGCGGGATCCGGAAACGCTGATGCGGATCACCGGCTATGCAACGCAGTACGACACGGCGCCCAGGTGGGCGACCGGATTCACGTTCATCACCACCGGGCTGCTGCTGTTCGGCTTCACGCGGGCGGAAGCGGAGGCGCGGGCATGGAAGGCGCTCGAGCGCCTCAGCCTCACCGACGCGGCGAACCGCAAAGTGGCGGCCTACTCCAAGGGTATGCGGCAGCGGGTGCGCCTGGCGCAGGCGATCGCGCACGACCCGCAGCTGCTGATCCTGGACGAGCCGCTGAACGGCCTCGATCCGCTGGTGCGCGCCGAGACGATCGATCTGTTTCGCACGTGGGCGGCCGAGGGGAAGCACGTGATCCTTTCGAGCCACGTGCTCCAGGAAGTCGACCTCATCAGCGATCAGGTCGTGCTGATCGCCAACGGGATGATCGTCGCCGAGGGGAAGATCCGGGACGTCCGCGACGAGATTCAAGAGCACCCCAGCCAGTTCATCGTCCGCTGCCGCGACGCGAACGCGTCCGGCGTGGCGGCACTGCTCTTCGGTGAGGAGCACATCACCGAGGTCAAGCTGAACGACGACGGGATGGGCCTGCTCGTAATGACGCGGGACCGTGAGCAGTTCGCGCGGGCGCTCGGACGCATAGCGCTCGACGGCCACCGCATCGAGAGCGTCGTCCCGGCCGACGAGAACGTCGACGCGCTGTACGAATATCTGATCGGCGGCAAGTCATGAGCCCTGAGCGAGCCCGCGATCAGACGAATCGAAGAGTCGCTCAGGTCTGGACCATTGCGAAACTCGAGCTCCGCCGCGTCTTCCTCGCCAGGCGCTCGTTCTGGATCTACGGCCTGGCGCTGCTGCCGTCGGTGATCTTCTTCGGCCACTCTCTCCAGACGCAACTGGAACGCGAGCGGCTCGGGCGCAAGGGCCTGACGAGCGCCGCGCTCATCGACAGCGTCCGCGAGGGAGACACGCTCGACGAAGTGAAGAAACGCGTCGGCAAACCAGCCGAGGAGCGCTGGGGGACGCGGACCCAGCGGGCCCGGAAGACCGGCAGCGCCGGCATCACGACGCATGTGATCGATCCGGCGATCGAGGCGCGGTTCGTGCGGCTGAATATCAGCCGGCCCTCGTATAACGGCGAGCAGCTCGCGCGGATCTACGAGTTCGAGGTCTATGGCGATGATACCCGAACGAATCTGGCGCTCAATCGCCCCGCCACTGGCAGCATCCCCTGCAAGCCCGATCAGGGGCCCGAGAAAGCCTTCAACGGCAGCGTGTCGGGCGGCGAGGCCGACCGCTGGTGCACGCACGACTGGCCGATGTTCCTGCAGGTGGATCTCGGAACCCCCCGCCCGGTGGCGCGCTTCGTCGTGAAGCACGCCAGCGCGGGCGGCGAGAGTCAGGACGCCGACACGCGGGACTTCAACATTCAGGTCAGCAATGAAGGCAAGTACTTCACGACGGTCGTTTCGTCTTCGGGCGCCGGGTTCGTCGACCAGCGCACCGAGATTCGCGATCTCACGTACTTCGACGGGCGGCGTACCGGCCGGTTCATCTTCATCGACGGCAAACTGCAGGACAGGTACGTCAACGCGGTGATCAACTTCGAACAGGATCGCACGATCTTCGCGACCGTCTTCCAGGAGTTCTACCTGCGGCTGGCGATCTTCTTCGGCTGCCTTGGCATTTTCATGTACCTGTTCCGCGGCGAGATGAGCAACCGGACGCTGCATTTCTGGTTCCTGGCGCCGGCGCGCCGCGAGGTGCTGCTCGCCGGCAAGTACGCCGCCGGGCTGATCGCGTCGGCGGTCATCTTCGGCGGCGGGGCGCTCCTGACGCTGGCGGCGATGATCTGGCCGCAGGACGCCGTCGAAGTGCAGACCTTCTGGAACGCCGGCGGTGCGGGCCACGTGTTCTGGTACGTGGCGGCGGCGGCGCTCGGCTGCGTCGGGTACGGCAGCGTGTTCCTCGCGGCGGGATTGTACGTGCGCAATCCGATCATCCCGGCGGCGGTGCTGCTCGCCTGGGAAGGGGTCAACGGCATCCTGCCGAACGCGCTGCAGAAGATGAGCATCCTTTATTACTTGCAGTCCCTGTGCCCCGTTCCCGTGCCGATGGGCGACGACGTGCCGGCGCTGATTCGCCTGCTCGCCGCGCCCGCCGCGCCGGCGTCGCGTCCGGGTGCGATTCTCGGCCTGCTGCTGCTGACCGCGTTCGTGCTGTGGATTGCCGCAGTAGCCGTGCGGCGGATGCAGATCGCTTACGGTGCAGAGATTTGATTCACGATCGGTGCTTCTGGCGTTCGGCAAGCAGTGTCTCGGCGGTCGCGAGGTTTCGGCGAATGTCAGGATCGCGAGGCGCGATGCTCATCGCCGCCTGGAACGCCTGAATCGCCTCTTCAAGACGATGCTCGTGGGCAAGCGACAGGCCAAGGTTGTTGTAAGCAGCGGCGTTACGCGGTGCGCGCTCCAGATACGTTCGATAGGCTGACGCTGCGTCCGCAAACCGGCGTTCGGCCAGCAGCGCGTCGGCCCGGCCGCCGAAAGCCTCATCGACGCCACCCGTCATCGCCAACACGCGGTTGAACGCGGCAAGCGCTCCAGAGGAATCTCTCAGCCGCAGGTCTGACAACCCGATCAGCGTGAACGCGTGTGGCACGTCCGCGTCGTCCGGGCGCCGATTGACGTATTCCCGCAGGTCTTTGACGGCGTCTCGGTATTGACCGTGCCGGAAGAGCAACTCGCCGAGTGGATAGTACGCCTGTTCGTACGCACCGTCGATCGCTTGTCGATATTCGCTCTCAGCCAGCGCGTCGGCACCGCGGCGCTCCCATTCGATCCCCAGCGAGTAATGAGCGCGGCCATGCGGGTGCCTCGCGAGCACCGACGTCCAGAGGACAACGGGATCGGCGTACTCCGCATTGCGCTGAACCGAAGCAGCCGCCAATACGCTCGCGGTCGCCACATAGACGAACGTCGTCGCGCCAACCTGGATCGCGCGCCGATTCAAGACCATGTGCTGAATCGCTTTCCGAGCGAGCAGCACAACGATCAGCGTCACGGCCATGAGCGGCAGGTACATCCGGCGTTCAGCGCCTACCTCGGTGACGATCGGCACGATGCTGGACGAGGGCGCCAAGGTCAAGAGGAAGAACGCGAGAAGAAATCCAGGTCGGGGATCATGCCACCACACCCAGACCGCCGCTGCCACGGCCGCAAGCATCACCATCGAGGAGACTGCGACCGTCAATGGCGCGACGGGGCCCGCGACTCCGTAGTCGAGAATCAAATGGCGAGGCCATACAGTGAGGGCGATGTAGCGAAGAATCATCGGCGGCTGATTCGACAGGTATTCCCAAGGTGAGACGCCGCTCGACCCGAGACGCGTGCCGTGGGTGAGGAGCCAGACCAGTAACAGCCAGCTGGCCGCCAATCCCAAGTACAAGTAACGATGCCGGCGGAGAGCCGTTCGAACTGAGCCGCTGAAAAACGCGCCATCGAACAGAAGAACGACGATGGGCGCCGTGACGACAGTCTCTTTCGCGGCCAGCCCTGCCGCGCACGCTCCCACAGCCACGACCGCCCAGATCGACCCGCCGCGAGACGTCGACTTCACAAATCGCGCGGCGGCATACAGCGTCAACAAGTACGACACCGCCGCCAGAGACTCCGTGCGCTGCGTGACGTAATCCACGACTTCGGTATTGAGAGGGTGGACAAGCCACAGCGTCGCCGACGCGCACGCGAGGGCGTCGGAACGAATGACCAGACGAACGATCAGAAAGAACAGAATCGCCGCTGCGATGTGCAGGAACAGATTTGTCCAGTGGTACGCCGTCGGTTCAAGGCCACCAATGGCATAGTCGAGAGCGACCAGTAAGCTCGCGAATGGCCGGCCATCCAACGGGCTCTGCGGCAGCGCCGACGTCGACCACGTCAGTGGCCAGATGGGGTGCGTGTGCGGGTTGTCGACAATCGCACGGATATCGTCCCAGATAAAAGGCGCATGAACGGCGTTCCGGAACGTCGCCACACCGAGGACGACGATTCCGCTGATCGATGAGAGCGCGTGAAGCGGCCGGCGCTGATCGGTGGGCACGGACGACGAGCGTCAGAATCCTGTTCTGATGCTGCCGGAGCAGATCACGTGCCAGTGCGATCAATTGAAATGGGCGCCGATCACGCACAACACCTCGCATTCTTGTTCGACTGCGGGATCGACCGATCCCTCGCTCGAACACGTGCTCGGTACCGCACAGCGTCCGCTCGTCCCGAATTCGATCGTTCAGCTCCACCTTCGCGCACCATGCTGCGGCGGGCAGGCCTATACTGACCCACGCAGGAGGACGCATGACTCGCCGCTCCACCGTCTTTGCTCTCGCCATCACCGCGGCCCTGTTGACGCCGTGGCTCCTACGAGATTCGCTGGCGCAGTCCGCTCCCGCCATTGACGCCGACGATATCGGCGGCGTGGTGACCGGACCGAACGGCCCCGAAGCGGGCGTCTGGGTGATCGCCGAGACGCATGACCTGCCCGTCCGCTACATCAAGATCGTCGTCACCGACGATCAGGGCCGCTATGTCATTCCAGATCTGCCGCGCGCGCGGTATCAGGTGTGGGCTCGCGGGTACGGACTCGTCGACAGCGTGAAGGCGACGAGCGAGCCGGGAAAGATCGTCAACGTCTCCGCTACCCCGGCTCCGACGCCGGCCGAGGCGGCGAAGTATTACCCGGCGATCTACTGGTACTCGATGCTGCACGTCCCGACGAAGGCGGAGCTGGATTCGCACGAGGGATTCGCAGGCAACATGACGCAGCAGCGCTGGCTCGGGTCGATCAAGAACCTCGGCTGCATCGGCTGTCATCAGCTCGGCCAGTTGTCGACGCGGACCGTTCCCGCATCGCTCGGCACGTTCGCGTCAGGCGCGGACGCCTGGAAGCGCCGCGTGCAGTCCGGCCAGGCCGGCGAAATGATGTTCGGTCAGTTGAACGGCCTCGGCCCCGCATCCTTCAAGTACTACGGCGACTGGACCGACCGCGTCGCGAGGGGCGAGCTGCCGCACAGCAAGCCCGTCCGCCCGCAGGGCGTCGAGCGCAACATCGTCGTCACCCTTCGCGACTGGATGGACGAAAAGCACTACCTCCACGATCTGATCTCGAGCGACAAGCGCAATCCGACCGTCAACGGCAACGGTCCGCTGTACGGATCGCCCGAGTACAGCTCGGACATCATGCCGATTCTCGACCCAGTCGAAAACAAAGCGACGACGTTCCGGATGCCCGTCCGCGATCCGCAGATGCCGCTGGAGCTCGGCCCCGGGCACGCCGCGGCGCTCAAGGCGCTCGCGCCGTCGCCGTACTGGGGCGATGAAGTCCTCTGGGACACGCGCGCGAACAACCACGACTCGATGCTGGACAGCCAGGGACGCGTGTGGCTCGCCGCCGCCGTGCGCGCGCCGGACAATCCCGCGTTCTGCCGCGAGGGGTCATCGCTCCCGTCGGCGAAGCTCTTTCCGCTCGATCGCAACGTCCGCCAGGTCGCGATGTTCGATCCCAAGACGAAGAAGTACACGTTCGTGGACACGTGCTTCGGCACGCATCACGTCCAGTTCGGATTCGACGCCGACGATACGCTCTGGTCGAGCGGCAACGGACCCGTGCTCGGCTGGGTGAATACGAAACAGTTCCTCAAGACGGGCGACGCGGCGGCGGCGCAGGGCTGGACCGCGTTCGTGCTGGACACCAACGGCAACGGCAAACGCGACGACTACGTCGGTCCGAACGATCCTGTCGATCCGAAGAAGGACAAGCGCATCGTCGCGCCGTTCTACGCCATCATGCCGAGCCCGACCGACGGATCGATCTGGGGCGCGGTGATGGCCAACCCCGGTTCGGTGGTGCGCGTCGCGCTCGGGTCCCATCCACCGGAAACAGCGCTGACCGAGATCTATAACGTCCCGCCGCCCGGATTCGGCGTACGCGGCGCCGACATCGACGGTAACGGCGTCGTTTGGGTGTCGCTCGCGAGCGGCCATCTCGGCAGCTTCGATCGCCGCAAATGTAAAGGGCCGCTCAACGGACCGAAGGCGACCGGCGATCACTGCCCCGAGGGCTGGTCGTTCTATCAGTATCCCGGGCCCGGCTTCGAAGGCATCGGCGACAACAGCGCCGAGTCGAGCTACTACACCTGGGTCGATCAGCACGACACGTGCGGGCTCGGCAAGAACGTCCCGGTGTCCACCGGCAATCTGAACGACGGGCTGATTGCGTACGCGAACGGCCGCATGGTCGTGCTGCGCGTGCCCTATCCACTCGGTTTCTATGCGAAGGGGCTCGACGGCCGCATCGACGATCCCAATGGCGGCTGGAAGGGACGCGGCCTCTGGGCCGCCAACGGCGACCGAACGCCGTGGCTCATCGAGGGCGGCAAAGGCACGAAGCCGCTGGCGGCGCATTTTCAGCTGCGGCCGAATCCGCTGGCGAAATGAAGCGTCAACCGAGACGCAGCGATTCGCCGAATTCAAGCGTGCGGAACCGATCCGGCGGCACGCCTCGCTCCGTGCGCGCTTGACTCAGCGCGCGCAGCGGATCGTCGATCCCTTCCGTTGTTAGTTGAAATGTCCCGAAGTGCATGCCCACGCTCTGCGCAGCGTCCAGGTCGAGGTGCGCCTGCATCGCTTCAGCGGGATTCATGTGGACGACATGCATGAACCACCGCGGTTCGTACGCACCGATAGGCAACAGCG
>DASQHH010000013.1:0-5879 GCA_035632195.1 Vicinamibacterales bacterium | reverse complement strand
CACGCGCTCGATCCCCAGGTACGTCGTGACGATTCGCAGTTCCTCGTCGAGCGGGACGAGCGGCGTTGACTGCTGGTCAAGCGACGATCGCATCAGCGCGGCCAGATCCGTCGTCATTTTCTCGGCGCGCGCCGGATCGTCGTGCACGAGCGCCGCGATGGAGTTGAGGGTGTTGAACAGGAAGTGCGGCTGGACGCGCGATTCGAGCGACGCAAGCTGCGCCTCGGCCGCCAGCCTCCTCGCCTCGGCCTCGTCGCGCTCCTTCGTGCGCAGCGCGACCGTCGCCGCCTCGAGCCGGTCGCGCAGCATCTCGTACACGGTGACCGCGATGCCGATGACCAGCGAGATGAACAGCGACGTGGACAGCGCGCCCGTCACCCACTCCCGGAAATCGCGCCGTGGAATCACGCGCGCCGCGACGAGGACCGACGTGCCGACGAGGGTCCCGACGATGGTCCCGGCGACGAGCGTGACGACGATCGCCGCCCAGACGAGGGCAGGGCGCCGGAACCCGAACCGCCTGGCGACCGCGGGAATGGCGACGGCAAGAATCGTCCCGATGCAGTTGGCGTACAGCAGCCCGATGCCGAGGTTCCGTGCCAGCGACGACCAGGCGATGCCGGGACGGAAGCCGCCGCTGATGCCGATGACCGCGACAGCAGCGGCGGCGTTGATGGCGAGGATGCGCCGCCAGTAGGTCACCCGTCGCTCCGGCTCATTTGTGGCATCCGACGCAGCCGAGACCGGTAGCCTTCGGGACGGTCCCTGTGGCGATCCATTCCTTCGCCCGGGCCGTCTGCCCCGACGTCGGCGCATCGCTGATGACGCGCTCGAAATAGGCCCGCGCCTTGTCGGGACGTCCGAGACGCGCGCTGGCTTCCGCGAGGCCGAACAACAGCTCGCCTTTGGCGTGATCGCCGAGCGTCGCGAAGTACGGCGCCTGAATCTCCAGCACGTGCTCGTAGTCGCCGACGGCGAGCTCGAGCAGCGGGCGCGCCTGCTCCGGCGGCATCGTCTTCGTCGCCTCGATCAGCACGGCGCCGCGCGGGATCCGCACGCCCGGATTATCCGGCGCGAGCCCGACCGCGTCATTCATTTCTTTGATGCCGCGGCCGAACAGCGGCATGCCTGCGGCCGGATCGCCCTTTTGAAACGCCATCCCCCCGCGGACGAGCATCGCGGCGCCGTGCCAGACCATCGCCTCGGCGTGCTTCGGGTTTTCTGCGAGCGCGCGCTCGCAGACGTCGATTACACGCTGCAGTCGCGTGTCGTCGCCTGCGGCGCCGGCGAAGAAGTCCGCCCGAACGAGGTAATCGAACCGCTGTGCCGCGGGCCGCGGCGCCGTCTGGCTTGTCTGACCGACCGTCAGGGCTGCCGCGAGCGACAAGAGTGTGAAAAACATCATTAGCCTCCGCTGTCATCGTCTGTCACCGAAGCGCCCGGGACGTCGGGGTTCCGACGGACGGCAGGATTGGGCGGACGAAAGGTAGAATCCGGTCATGAAGCGCGCACTCATCCTCCTGTTCCTCGCCGCTATTCCGCTCGCCGTCGCCACCGGTGCGCAGAACCGGATGGCGTTTTCCATCGTCTCCGCCGACAGCGGCCACGTCGCACTGGGCCTCGCGGTCCGCAAGCTGAGTGTGACCGGCACGTTCATGCAGGCGCCGGCGCATCCCGACGACGAAACCAACGCGCTGTTCGCGCTGTTCGGTCTCGGCATGGGGATGCGGACGGTCGACGTCCAGAACAACCGCGGCGAGGGCGGCCAGAACGAGATCGGACCCGAGCTGTTCCGCGACATCGGCGTGCTGCGGACGTCCGAACTGCTCGCGGCTCACCGAATCGACGGAGCGGAGCAGTTCTTCACGCGCGCGATCGACTACGGATACTCGTTCGATCCGGAAGAAGTCATCAATAAGTGGGGACGCGATGCGATCGTCGGCGACTACGTGCGCCTGATTCGCACGATCCGGCCGGACGTCCTCGTCACGATGAACATCCAGGGACGCGGCGGCGACCGCGCGCACGAAGCGACGACGGTCCTGGTGCGCGAGGCATACGGTGCGGCCGGGAAGGCGTCGATGTATCCGGAGCAGCTGCGCGAAGGGCTGCATCCCTGGCAGCCGCGGAAGCTGTACTTCGCGGCAGGATTCGGTGGTCCCGGCGGGCGCGGCCGCGGTGGCGTGGTCCTGGCGCCCGATCCCGCGCCGACCGCGCACCTGACCCGCGTGGACACGCAGAGATACGACGAACTGCTGGGCCGAACCTATTCCGACATCGGGACTGACGCGCGCAGCAATCACAAGTGCCAGGGCACGAACGGCATGCCGCCGCTGCCGGGCTTCGGCGGCGGGCGCGGATTCTTCGGCACGCCGTCCTATCAGCTCATCGACTCGACGATCCCGGGGCAGATGCAGAAAGACGAGACGTCGCTGTTCGACGGCATCGACGTCTCGATCAGCGGCCTCGCGCGCTTTGCCGGCGCGAACCCACCGGCCGCGCTGACCGACGCGCTCGCCGCGATCGCGAGTCAGGCCGAACGCGCGCGGACGGCATACGCGTCGGGGCCCGACGAAGCGACCGTCGAGCCGATCGAGGCGGGACTCGCCGCGGTCCGGACGCTCCAGGCCGCCACCCGCACGATGGGACTCAGCGCGGACGCGCGGTACGAGATCGACACGCGCCTGCTGAATGAGGAGCACGACTGGGAATCGGCGTTCGTCGCCGCGCACGGACTGACGTTCGACGCAGTGGCCGATGACGGCCTGGTGATCGCGGGCCAGCCCGTGAAGCTGTCGGTGCTGGCGGCCAACCGCGGTGCTTCCGACGTCCGCGTCGACGCCGTGGAGATCAAGGGGTTCGACGCGCCGTCGGCATGCGTTCCGAACGACGCTAAAAAAGGCGCGGTCTTCACGTGCAGCGTCGACGCGCACGTGCCGAAGGACGCGAAGCCGACGACGCCGTACTTCACCGACGACTACTGGAGCCACCCGTCGAACCCCGCGATCAACCGGTTCGATCCATCGGTGCCGTTCGGCGTGCCTTTCGCGCCGACGCCGTTTCGCGCCACGTTCCGCGTGACGGGCACGAGCGGCATCGCGATCGTCCACGACATGCCGGTGACGTTCCGCTACATCAAGGACATCTACCGAGGCGACAAGCGCATGGAATTGAATGTCGTCCCGGCGCTGTCGGTGAAGACGACGCCGACGCTCGCGGTCATTCCGTTGGCGTCTGCGGGCCGGGGGGCAGGGGCCCCCGGAGTGGATGATGCCCGTGAAATCCATGTCTCCGTGACGAACGGCGCAAAGGGGGCGGCCCAGGCGACCGTTGCGCTCGAAGCGCCGGCAGGCTGGAAGGTGACGCCGCCGAACGCGACGCTCAGCTTCGCGCACGAGGACGAAGCGCTGTCGGCGCGCTTCGTCGTCACAGCTCCGGCATCCGCGAAAGTTGGTGAGTACGCGCTGAGCGCGACCGCGACGTCTCCGTCGACCGGCGCGGAGAAATTCACCGTCGGCTATCAGGAGATCGAGTACCCGCACATTCAGCGTCGTCAGGTCATCAAGCCGGCGGAAGCGCTGGTGAAGGTCGTCGACGTCAAGACCGTCCCGAACCTCAATGTGGGGTACGTGAACGGCGTCGGCGATCAGGTGCCGCCCGCCATCGAGCAGCTCGGCGCGAAGGTCCACTTCATCGAGCAGGACGAACTCGCGTGGGGCGACCTCTCGCACTACGACGTCATCGTCACGGGCGTCCGCGCGTACGAGCGGCGCGCCGACCTGCGAGCGTACAACAAGCGGCTGCTGGACTATGCGGAGCGCGGCGGGACGGTCATCGTTCAGTACAACAAGTTCGAGTTCAATCAGCAGCAGTTCGGCCCGTATCCTGCGGTCGTCAGCGGCAACCGCGTGTCGGACGAGAACGTCCCCGTGACGATCCTCGTGCCCGACGATCCCGTCTTCAACACGCCCAACAAGATCGGCCCCGCGACGTGGGCCAACTGGGTGCAGGAGCGCGGTCTGTACTTCCTCGGCGAGAAAGATCCGAGGTACGTCGACCTCGTGTCGATGACCGATTCGTTCCAGGACAACCCGGGCGCGAAGCTCGGCTCCCTGGTCGAAGCGCGCGTCGGCAGCGGTCGCTGGCTGTACGTCGGCCTCGGCCTCTGGCGCCAGCTGCCCGCCGGCACCGACGGCGCGTATCAGCTGCTCGCCAATCTACTCGCACTTGGCAAGTCGGGCAGGTAGACAGGTAGGGCGGTGTGGGGCGGGTGGGGCGGGTGGGTGGTTCCTTAACGCTGCGGCGATCGCGCTGGTTGTCGCAGTCAGCCGCGTGGCCTCGTGGGCAGAGAACCTATCTACCAGCCCTACCCGCCCCACCAGCCCTACCCGCCCACTGCAGCATGAGCACGTCCGACGCCAGCGTGACGTCCATCGGACCGAGCGCATCCACGCGATCGGACTCGCTGCGCCGCGCGCCGCGATAGGTCCCTCGCAGCAGATCGTGAACGGCCTCCACATCGAGCCGCGCGCGCTCGCGCACGACCGCGCGCTCCCGGACGCCGAAGAACGGAGAGTGCTCGGCGACGAACGCCTCAGCCCGATCGCGATCGAGGCGCGCGCCGTGGAGACGCTCGCGCAGCTCGACGAGGTCATCGGCTGCCGGCACGGCGGCGATCACCCATCCGCCGGGCTTCAGGACGCGCGCGCACTCGCGCGGATGACGCCGTCCGTGGATCGACAGCACGACGTCGACGCTGTCGTCGGCCAGCGGCAGGCGCCGGTCCGCGTTGGCCACCACCCACGTCACCAAAGGGAATCGGCGCGCCGCGAAGTCCACGGCCGCGGTGGAAAGGTCGATGCCGACGGCGTCGAACTGCCGCGCTGCCGTCAGCGTTCCAAGCACGTCTCCGGGCCCGCATCCGAGATCCGCAACGACGGAAGGAGAGCGGGCATCGCCGCTCGCGAGCGCCGTCGCTCGACGGACGATTTCGTCCACGAGCATCCGTCCCACGCCGCGCGACAGCAGCCGCGCGCGGGCGTCGACCGCGTCCTTGGAGTCTCCGGCGGATGCGGACTTGCGGTCCTGCGGCTGGAGCAGGTTGACGTAGCCGCTGCGCGCCTCGTCGTACGCGTGCCCGCGCGCGCACGTCCACGTGCGGCCGTGCCTGGCGAGCGGCTGTCCGCAGCCGCGCACCGTGCACGCGAGGGGTATCACTGTTTCGACGTCGTTCCGGCCGGTCGGTCCTGGAACAGCAGCGGCGCGAACGCCGCGAGATTGCGACGCCAGACCATCCATGTGTGCATGCCCGGCGTCTCGACGTCCGTATGATGCACGCCCTTCGATGTGAGCCACTCCCGCAGTTGCCGGTTGGCGGTGATGAGCGCGTCCTCGGTTCCGCAGGCGATCCACAAAAGGCGCAGCTTCGTGTTCGCGGTCGCGTCCAGCGATGGAAACGTCGCGGGAAATTCGGGACTGAGGCCGCCGGAGCTGAACGCACCGACCCAGGCGAATCGATCGAGATTGTTGAGACCGGTCGTCAACGATTCGGCGCCGCCCATCGACAGCCCCGCAATCGCGCGCGACGTCCGGTTGCCGTCGACGCGATACTCGCGTTCGACCGCCGGAATCACTTCGCGCAGCAGGGCCTGCGTGAACTGCTCGTGGTTCCGTCTGCCGAGTACGGGGTCGGGCGGCTGCCCGCTCCATCGCGCATCGAGAATTTCGGGCGCGCCGTAGCCGAGCGGCATGACCACAATCATCGGCTTCGCCCGTCCAGCGGCAATCAGATTGTCGAGGATCACGTTGGCCCGGCCGATCTCGCTCGACCAGGCGTCCGCGCCGTCACTCATGCCGTGCAGCAGTTACAGGACGGGATA
>DASQHH010000012.1:0-2336 GCA_035632195.1 Vicinamibacterales bacterium | reverse complement strand
ACGATGAAGAACGACGTCTGCGCGCTGTCGGGCGACTCGCCGCGCGCCATCGAGACGATGCCCTTTACGTGCGCCGTGTCGTTGTCCTCGGGCGGCAGGTTGTGAACGAGTCTCTGCTGCTTCTCCGTCAGCGGCGCCGCGCGGCTCGTGAGCGCGCCGGTCTGGATGACGAATCCGGGCGCGACGCGGTGGAAGGCCATCCCGTCGTAGACGCCGGCTGCGGCGAGCCGCATGAACTGGCGGACGGTATTCGGCGCCTTGTCGACGAAGAACTCGATCGTGATCGGCCCCTGGGCCGTGTCGAGCACGGCGTGATACGACGCGAGCTGCTCCGCCGTCTCGCTGACGAACGGCTCCGCCGGCGTGTCGCGAATCGTCACTTTCGTGATCGCGATCCGCTCCGTGGCGAGGCCCTTCTCATCGACGGGCGTCTCTGAAATCTTCTGCAGGACTTCCATGCCGTCGGAGACATGGCCGAACACCGTGTACTGCCCGTCGAGCGACGGCTGATCGGCCAGCACGACGAAAAACTGCGCGCCGGCGCTGTCCGGTTTGCCGGCAATCGTGACGGCTGCGACCGACCCGCGCGTCATCTTCGGCGCCCGCGCCTCCGCCTTGACCGCATTCAAGCCGCCGGTCCCGTACAGCGCGCGCTTCGCCGGATCCTTCGTCAGCGGATCCCCGCCCTGAACCATTCCGTACTTGATGACGCGATGGAAAATCGTCCCGTCGTACCCGCCGGCGGCGGCGGTCTTCATGAAGTACGCCGCCTGGTTCGGCGCGGCATCGGGTGCGAGATCGATGACGAAGGTTCCCGAGCTCGTCTCGACCACTGCCTGTCTGGGAACCTGGGCCTGAACGCGCGAAGCAAGCGCCGCGAGGGCGATGGCGATGAGAATCTTCTTCATGATGCGTCGATGATGCGGGCCGCGTGCCAGATGTAGTGGAAGCTCGAGATCAGCGTGATCGCCAGCGAGCACCAGATGCCGACGTCGACGAGGACCGAATGGCGCTCGAGATAGTTGAACGTCATCGCGACGACGGCCGTCACGATGTACGTGGCCGTGGCCACCTTGCCGAAGATGGACGGCCGGAACGTCCGCGGACCGATCGCCAGATTCACGACCGCTACCGTCAGGACGATGACGACGTCGCGGCTGATGATCGTCACCGTCAGCCAGATCGGCAGCTTGTTGGCGAGTCCGATGCCCGGCAGCGTGAGCACGACGAACGTCGACACGAGCAGCAGCTTGTCCGCCATCGGATCGAGCCACGCACCGAGTGTCGTCTTCTGTCCGGACCACCGCGCGATCAATCCGTCGAGCGCATCGGTCACGCCCGCCGCGACGAAGACGACGAGCGCCCAGCCCAGGCTGTCGTAGACGACGAGGATGACGAACGCGGGTATGAGCAGCATCCGCAGCAGCGTCAGCTGGTTCGCGGGCGTGAACGCCGTCATTGGCCCGGGGTGGATCTGGGTCGCATGCGCTACTGAAGACGGCCCGACGCCGACCGTCCCGCGATCGATTCGATCTTCGCGACCGCCTTCGCGGCTTCGGCGCCCGAGACGGTCCGCAGCGGCTGGAAGGCGTTGCCGGCGTCGGTCGTCATCACGCCCGCGGCGACGGCCGCGGACGCGGCGCCGTACGCAATGTGCTCGGCCGGCAGGTCGCTGAACGTCAGCTTGGCGGACTCCCACGCGGGACGCTGATCCGGATGCTGCGCGGCGATGCGCGCGAGCAGGCGCGACGCCACCTGCGCGAGATCGGCGCGCGAGACCGCGCTGCGCGGCGCGAACGTGTGGTTCGGGTAGGCGTCCATGATGCCGCCCCGGACGACGAGCAGGATCGCCTTCGAGTTCGGCGCCACGTCGGTGAGCGGGTTGTCGTCCTGCGCGCGCGTCGCCGGCACGAGACGCTCGAGGCGGACGGCGATGAGCGTCGCGAGGTCGGCGCGCGTGATCTGCGGCGAGTCGGCGATCGCCCGGTACGCTTCCGGCAGCGGCGCGGTCAGGTTCTCCTTCAGATCGGCGATGCGCTTGTCGAGATCGGGGTTCGGCTCGATGGCGACGGCATCGCTGTACGCCTTGATCGCGCCGGGGACGTCCGACTTCGCTTCGAGCATCTCGCCGATCTGCGTCAGCGACCGGAAATCGCCCGCGTCGAGAGCGACGGCCTTGCGCAGATGGTCGATCGCGGCGTCGGTGTCGCCCTTGCGCCGCTCGATGGCCGCGGCCTCGACATAGAGGAACGCGCTGTCGGGCGACGCCTGAATCGCGTCGTTGTACGCCTTGAGCGCTTCGTCGAGGCGACCCGCACGCGACGCTTCCCTCGCGC
>DASQHH010000011.1:0-10270 GCA_035632195.1 Vicinamibacterales bacterium | reverse complement strand
TTGTTGATGCCGGTGACGCCGAAGCCCCAGTACATCTCGTAGAGCCATGCGACGAATCCCGTCGCCACGATCGATCCGAGAAAGGCCACCAGCAGATAGAAGCGCCACGACGTCTGCTGCAGCGGGTGCAGCAGATCGTCGGTGAGCCGCTGGTGGTCGAGCGCTCCGCTCATGCCTGCGTCTGCCGTTCGAGATAGGTGACGGCGGGCTTCGTCCCGAGCTCCTCGAGCAGCTTGCTTCCGCGCGGCGCCTTCGAGAGCCGCGAGACCTCGGACTCGGGATCGTTCAAGTCGCCGAACACCAGCGCCTTCGCCGGGCACGACTGCGCGCACGCCGGCTTGAGCTCGCCGTCCTTCAGCTCCTTCTTGTCGGCCTTCGCGGCGATCTCAGCCGCGTTGATGCGCTGGACGCAGAAGGTGCACTTCTCCATCACACCGACTTCGCGGACCGACACGTCCGGGTTGAACTGCAGCTGCAGCGGCTTCGGCCACTGCGGGTTGAAGAAGTCGAAGAAGCGGACGTTGTACGGACAGGCATTCGCGCAGTACCGCGTGCCGATGCAGCGGTTGTAGACCTGTGCGTTCAGCCCCTCGGCGGTGTGATGGCTCGCGTAGGTCGGACACACCGGCTCGCACGGCGCAGCGTCGCACTGCTGGCACATCACCGGCCGGAACTTGACGCTGATGTCGGGGAACTCGCCTTCGTAGTAGCGCTCGACGCGGATCCAGTGCATCGCGCGCCCGCGCGCCGCCTGTTCCGGACCCACCGTCGGGATGTTGTTCTCGGCGTGGCAGGCCGTCACGCAGGCGCCGCATCCCGTGCAGCGATCGAGGTCGACGGCCATGCCCCATTTGTGACCCATCACCGAACCTCGTGGTCGTGCGGCTTCTCACGAAGCTCCGCGCCGAACATGATCAGGCTGCCGTCCGCATCGGCCGCGCGCGCGACTTTCACGCGCGTCGCCGCCCACGCGAGGGCTCCCGTTGCCGAATCCTTCATCGGCGCCACGATCGACGCGGCATTGACCCCGCGTCCGGTCGCATAGCGCGTGAAGTGTTCGTGGCCCTGACCGGCGGGCATGGCCACCACGTCCGGCGCGATCGACGGCGACACGAACACCGGCGCCCGGAGTGTGCCCTGCGACGAGGTCACGTCGACCAGGTCGCCGTCGCGCACGTTCAGCCGCTCGGCCGTCTTCGGGTTGATCTCGATCCAGCTGCTCCACATCGCCGAGACCATCGGGTCCGGCAGCTCCTGCAGCCACGGGAGATGCGCTGTCGAGCCGTCTCCGAACGAGGGCGACGCGCACGGCAGGAAATGAAACGGATACGCGGCCGAGTCACCGTCGAACCGCGGCTCCTCATATTTCTGCTCCCGCGGAATCAACGCCAGCGTGTCGCCCCATCGGCCGCCCGCGAACCGTACCGCCGGAACGGACTTCGCGGCGTCCTCGGCCGTCTTGTGCGTCAGCGCGACCGGCGTCTTCAGCTTTCCAGCGACGTCGACCAGCACGTCGACAGTCGCACGCGTGTTGTGGATCGGCTTCATGACCGGACCCGCCGTCGCGACAGCAGCTTCAGCGGATCCTGATTCGGCTTCCGAATGGACCCACGATTCGAGGAACGAGTGGTCCGGCAGGATGAGATCCGCATACGCGCTCGTGTCGTCGACGAAGCTGCCGAAGCTCGCGATGAACGGAACTTTGCCGAGCGACGCGCGTACGTTCCACGCCTTCGGCGCTCCGTGCACCGGGTTCGCGCCGTCGAGCAGCAGCACCCTGGCCGTGTCGAGCGCTCTGAGATCGATGGCGGCGCGCACCGGCTCCACTTCGCCCGCGGGCGTGAAGAGCATTCCGCCGGGTTGACCGACGCTACCGAGCGCCGTGTTGAGCGCATTGACCGCAAGCGCGGTGAACAGCGAGTTCGTGTGCGCCAGCGCCGGGCCGCCGACGATCGCGACGGCCGGTTTACGGTCCGCCATGGCCTTCGCGATCCGCTCGACGCGCTTGGCGGGCACGCCCGTGATCTTCTCGACCTGCTCGGGCGAGTACTCGTCCGACTTCCCGCCGATGACGTGCGCCAGCCCCAGCGCGAGAATCCCTTCGGTGCCCGGCCGGCACGGCACCCACTCGTCGGCGCATGCACCGGTCGGCGTCATTCGCGACTCGACCTGCACCAGCGTGCCGCGGACGCCTGGACGCCCCTGCCGCATCTCCCCGTACGACGCGTTCTGGGCGACGACGGAGTTCCAGGTGCCGAGGAAGTCTGCGCCGAACGACACGACGTACCGCGCGCGCGCAAGGTCGAAAGTCGGCAGCTGGCCGCGGTTGAAACTGAGCACGTTTGCGTGCCGGATGATGTCGTCGCTGAACAGCTCGAACGCGATCGGCGCCGTGCCTCCGAGCCGGCTGCAGAACTCCGCGGCAAGCGCCAGACGTCGTCCGCTGTGGCGTCGCGTGAGGTAGACGAGCCAATTGGCATCGCCGGCAGGACGTTCGTCGAGCCTGGCTACCAGCTCCGCAATCGCGTCGTCCCAGCTGACCGGCTTGAACTCGGCGGACCCGCGCGGGCCGCTGCGCTTCATTGGCTGCGTCAGACGATCGGGGTGATACGTGATCTGAATCGCCGCCTGCCCGCGGGCACACAGTCCGCCGCGGCTGATCGGGTCGGTCGCAAGCCCCTCGAGTTTTTTCGCGACCATCATCCGCATGACACCGGACTGGCCGTTCTTGACTACGTCGACGTCGGCGTCCATCACGCGGACGTTCATTCCACAGCCCGCGCTGCAGGCGGGACAGATGCTCGGCTTCCACTCCGCGATGCCGGGCGCAATATCGTCGTCCGGGACGAAGCGAATCAGCTCGTTCTCGACGCCGCCGCCGCAGCTCGCAAGCGCGGTGGTCGTGCCGGTCACGGCCGTCAGTTTGATGAAGTCTCTGCGATCCATCGCTCGGCTACGATACGCGCTCGGCAAAAGCCTTCGCGCTCCCTTTCAGAAATGGCACGTGAGGCAGTCATTCGGCGCGTTCTTCTGACGATGACAGTTCACGCAGAACCCCATGGTGTGGTCGACCGACCGTTCCGCGACCGTCTGTTTCGACAGGTCGCCGTGGCACTGCGCGCAGTCGACCTTCGCGCGGATGTGCGGCGCGTGATTGAACTTGACGTGCGCCTCCTGCGTGAAGCCGTAGACACGCTGCCAGGGAATCTCGACGCCCTTTTCCGAGTACGCCGTCACCTGCTTAATCAGCGGACGGTCGGTCGCGATCTGGCTGTGGCAGATCATGCACGTCTTCACGCTCGGGATGCCGGCGACCGGCCCCTTCTCCACCGTCTCGTGGCAGTCGGTGCAGAGCGCCTGCTTCTCGATGTGAGTCTTGTGCGGAAACGGGATCGGCTGCCTGGCGGTGGTCCTGATGTTGAAGTAGTCGCGCGTCGCGGACGCCACGGTCCGGTGTGCCGGCGTGAAAACGTCGTTGTCCAAACCGGGGGCCCCTGTCCCCCGGTCGCCGGGTCGCCCCGGCGCGCCGCACGCGGACACAACGACCGCAAGGAATAGGACCGCGCGCCGCATCCGCATCAATCTACTTGCCGGGCCCGATGCTGCGCAGGTAGTTGACGATGTTCCACATGTCGGTGTCGGACAGCTTGCTCTTCTGACCTTTCATGTCGAACTTCGGGCCGGCGCCGTTCGCGATGACCATGAAAATCTCGCCGTCGGTGTCGCCGCGGTCCCATTTCGCGTCGGTGAGATCGGACGGATGCGTGTCTTTCGGCGCCATCGGCCCGTTGCCCTTCGCGTCCGCGCCGTGACAGAAGCGGCAGTTCTTCTGGAAGAGCGCTTTGCCGGCGTCGACCGATTCTTTGGTCGCCGCGACCGGATTCTTGAGCTTCTTTCCTTCGGGACTGCCGCCGGGATTCTGCGCGGACACGGTGACGAGGCCGGCCAGCGCGATGCCGAGAGTCGCAACGAGGGCTACACGACGCATGGATGAGTCTTCTCCTGTGAGTGCGCGAATTCTAACCGGATTTGTTTACTTCGTGACGACGATCGTAAGTTCGTCGTCGCCGTACAGCGCGCCGTCATCGGCGCGGCATCGCAGGACGTAGGTCCCGGGGTCGCTGAAGGTGACACCGACCTTCTGGCGGCCATCGGCCGGGATCGGCGCCGGCACCCACACGGGCGCCCAAGGCGAGTTGGAACCGACGCGTGTGTCCTCCCACGGCTTGACCTGCGGCGGATCGAACGTCACGGTCGCGCCCGACGGGCCGCGATAGAGGAACCATGAGACGTGCAGCCCGATGTTCTTGCCCACCGTGATCCGGACCGGCGGACGCATGGCGGCGTTGGCCAGCGCGGCGCTCGCGCCATCCGCGGACGGCGTTTCCTGCGTCCCGGCCGCTCCCCGCGCGCGAACGGCGGCGCCGGCGCCGAGTCCGCGGCGCTTCGGGATGCCGTCGTCTTTGACCTCGGAGATGAACGTGACCGTCTGGCCCGTCTTGATGTTGCGCGTGTTCGATTCCACGATGCGCACGGTCGGCGGTTTGTTCGAGCGGACCTCGGGACTGCTCGTTCCGGCCCCAAGCGCGCCCGTCTCCGACGCCTTGACGACATCGTCCAGGACGTAGTCCGGACGCAGCGTCGCATAGGCCTTCTCGGTCTTCCCGTGCGAGGTGAGCGTCCAGACCATCTCGTCTTTGACCGTGAAATTGGCCGGAACCCGGACGTGGAACACGAAACGATTGCGCCGCGGGAGGAAGTGAGTCGGCTGTCCCTGATCGGCGCCGCCTACGTTGAACGAATTGTCAGGACCGATTGGAACGTCGACTTCCTCTTCCCAGTTCCGGTTCATGTAGCCGAAGACGAAGTACTTGGCGCCGTCGGCGCCCTGCTCCCATCCTTCGTACGCGGGCGCGACGTTCTGTCCCTTCGTGTAGGAGAGCGACTGCGCCGCAACGAGCGCGGGCGTTGCGGCGAGCGCGAGCGCTACGGCGAACCGCTTCACCGCTGCTGTCCTCCCGCGGCCGTCTTCATGGGCGCAGGCGCGACCATGCACAGCGGGCACCCGACGACGACGTCGCCGGTCTTCAGATGCAGATGCTCGCGGCGCTTCGCCATTTCTTCCTTGAACTGATCGTCGTCGAGCGCGACGCGCATGCCGAGGTCGATGAACATGTTCGCCACCGAGCGGTTGCCCGACCCCTGCCAGTTGCGCGGATCGGGGACGTTCTTGTTGGTCGGCGAGTTGTCCATGTAGCCGATGATGTGGAGGATCGTGCCCTTCGGCAGGAGCGGCGCCGAGTCGTCTGTGTAGTCGTAGCCGCGCACCCAGTTGTGGTCGTAGCCGACGCAGTTCAGCGTCTGGATGGTGTAGCCCCAGATCGCCTCGAGACACATCCGCGCGCCCGGCGCGTGCAGGTGCGGCTCGAACGAGATGATCTTCGTGTTCTGCTGCAGCACCGTGTACGCGTGCAGTTGCTGGTTCGGCTCCATCGCCTTGATGTCGATGTCGACGCCGTTGCCCAGCCCGAACACCGCGCGCTTGTACGTCGGCTTGTAATCCCTCGGCATCAGCTTGAAGCCGACCTCGAGGTGCGCGTGCGTGTCGCGGCCGTTCGAATGCAGGTGGATGGAGTCGGAGACGATGTACGAGCCCTTCTTCAAGAGACGCGCGGACAGCGGATCGAAGAAGTCGGCGTTGCGCCCGACTTCATGCACCGGCCAGTTGACGCTCTCCTCGTCCGCGAGAATCGACGGGGAGTCCGGGATTTGATCGGCCTTCGCGGGATCGAGCACCGCGGTGCGCCAGATCATGTGATGGAACACGAACCGTCCACCGACGGTCGCCCGGTTGGGACCGGCATGCGAGTCGACGTCGTTGACTTCCTTCACCTCGACGGCCGAAACATAGCGGTCCTCGGTGAGGCCGGTCGGCATGCTGGGAATCTCGCCCCACCAGTCCGGGGCGTCGCCCTTGACGAGGATGTCGGTGCTCTTGACGATGAGGTCGGGCGTGCCGATCGCCCACGAGCGCGCGTCCGGCCATACACGCGGCGGCGGCATGTCGGCGGGATTGCCGCGCGGCGCGCCGCCGTCGGCCCACTTCGCCAGCGTCGCGATCTCCCGGTCGCTCAGCGACGGATCGTTCTTGAACTGCTGAATGCCGAGGTTCTTCTCGACGTACCACGGCGGCATCACGCCGGCGTGCGGGCCGATGCCCGTGCGCTGCTTGATCGCCCGCGCCCACGGCCGCACCTCTTCATACGACGTGAGGGCCATCGGCGCGACACCCTCCGCGCGGTGGCAGCCCTGGCAGCTGCGCTGCAGGATCGGCGCGACATCCTTCGTGAAAGTCACGTCGGACTCCGCAGCAGCGGGCTGCTGCGCACGCACGATGAACGGCGACACGGCGACCGCCGCGGCAACGAGGAATCCCGCCCCGGCACGAACAGCAATGGTTCTCATGCCGGGAATTATACAGCGCTCAGCTGGTGCTTTTCTCGAACCAGGCCGAACCGTAATTGGTGAAGGGACCGCCGTCTATCGAGAGGGTTACGGCGTTGCGGTACCGGAGCGGTGACGTCAGCCTCAGCGCATTCTTGATGCGAATCGTCTTTCCTTTGTAGGTGAACGGCGTCCCCTCGTAATAGAGATTGAAATAGCCGCCGAGGTCGCCGCCGACGGGCGCGAGCTGCTGATATGCGAATCCCCGGCTGTCGGTCACGTATCGCGCCGCGGTCTTGCCGTCCTTTCGATACGCGATGCTCTCTTTGATGGTCAACGGCCCGCCCGGACCGGTCGCCGTCGTCGTCGCTTCGTAAAACGGGCCCTCGACCTTCTTGTAGACGATGGAGCCCTTGATCGTTCCCGAGGGACCGAGGACGCCCTCGGGGACTTCCCATTCGAACGTCCACGTACCGAGGAAGTAGGTGTCGAAGTCGAAGGCCGGCTGCTCGTCGTTGGGCCGCGTCGGACGGCCGAGATCAGGGACCTGACTCTTGGGCAGCTGCTGCGTGGAAGGCGGCTGCTGCGAGGCGGCGAGCAGCGCGAACGCGATCGCCCATAGGACTCTCATCGGCGCAATGTAGCAGGTTATGGCGCTCAGACCTATTTCGAACCATCAGAGAACGGCTTCCCTGTAATGACCGCCTGCCAGGCCTGCGCGATCCGGGCATTCGGCAGCCACGCCACCGGTGTCGTCGGCGCCTTGGAATCCGCGACCGGCTGGATGTCGCCGGATTTCACGTCGCCGAAGAAGCCCGCCTTCTCATCGACCGGCCTCAATGCCGTCGAGCCCGCCGCCGGAAGCCGCGCGGCAAGCATGTCCTCGAAGAACATCGCGGCGAGATCCTTCGACCGTCCGACCGCGTGGCCGATGCCGGGTTCCTGCGTCAGTGCCCACAGGGCGCTGGCCCGGCGATTCACCGCGAACAGACCGATGATGGTGTTCACGCGGAACTCGAGGTCCTTCTCTCCCGTGAACAGCAGGCCGGGGACGCTGCGCGCGGCCTGCGGCGCGAGCGCGGTGTAGTAGACGTTGCCTTTGTTGACGATGAAGGCGACGACGCGCTCCGGCTTCCAGGCGGTCATCTCGTAGTTGAACTCGCCGCCGGCAGACATGCCCCAGAGCAGGAACGGCGCGGCCGCCACCTCGGCGTGGTTAGACTTCTTCGCCAGGGACGCGAGCGCGTCGAGGAACGCCTGTCCACTGCCCCTGGACACGTCGACGTAGTTCTCGAGGAACATCTGATCGTGCTGCTTGTCGGTCAGCTGCACACCGACCAGTCCCACCTGGTGCTTCGCGGCGAACTCCTGCCAGAACGGCTCGTCGACCTGCGGGCGGCCGTCGCCGTTCGAGCCCGGCACGAGGATGACGAGCGCGCGCACCCGCGCGACGCCGTCGGGCAGCCACAGTCGGAACGCTGCTTTGTCGAAATTGGCACCCGGTGGTATCGATTCCTCAAACGTCGCAGCCGCCGCCCCGTGCACAACGGCGACAGATGCAACTGCGGCAGCCACGAGCAGTCGAGTCATAGGAGTCCTCCAAGTCGCATAGACAATACAGCGAACGACACCCAACTGATTGCGAATCCGAATCCCAGGCATTCGCCCGTCTGCAAATGACGCCCAATCGTCTGCCAGGCGCCTTCGATCGTCTGCGCGATCGATTAAGCTAGCAACGAAATGCAGCGCATTCGAATCGCTCTGCTGTCACTCTGTGTCGTGGCTTCGGTGGGCACCTTGGCCGCACGCCCGACGCTCCCCGAACCCCAGACCCAGAACGGGCAGGCCGCGAAGAGACTGCTCTTCCTCACGCACGCGGCGCTCTACAAGCATTCGAGCCTCGCACCGGCCGAGAAGGCGGTCACCGAGCTCGGCGCGAAGGGCGGCTTCGAAGTCACGACACTGGAGGGCTACAAGCAGAACCCGAACGCGATCGATCTCTCGATGATCACGCCTGCGTATCTCGCACAGTTCGACGGCCTGATGCTGATGACGAATGGCAATCTGCCGCTGACGGCGGACCAGAAGCAGGCCATCGTCGACTACGTCCGCGGCGGACACGGCCTCATCGGCGTGCACTGCGCGTCCCTGACGCTGTACGACTACCCGGCGTTCGGCGCCCTGCTGGGCGGCTACTACCGCCGGTCCATCGTGCCAACGACGCGCATCGACGAGCGGCACGTCGGCGTCTTGAAAGTCGAAGACCCGTCGCATCCGGCGACGAAGTTCCTCGGCGGCAGCTGGCCGCTCGTCGAGGAGTTCTACCAGTTCGGCACCGAGGTGTGGGACCCCGCGCGGCCGAACGAGAACGTCAGCCAGGTCGGCCGGCTGCACATCCCGCTGGCGTTCAAGCGCGAGAACGTCCACGTGCTGCTCAGTCTCGACACCGAGAAGACCGACATCGCCGATCTCGGACCGGAAATCAAGAAGGGCGACGACTACCCTCAGGCCTGGACCCGGACTGACGGCCGCGGACGTGTCTTCTACACCGCGTTGGGCCACCGCGACGACATCTGGAGCAGCGATCCCGTCTTCCGCGCGCACGTGCTCGGCGGAATCCGGTGGGCGATCGGACTCGAGAACTAAGGGAAAACACTCGGTCGATGGCCGCGCAGACCCCCGTCTGCTTCATCGATGCTCCGGCGACGTGAAGCTCTCGCTCCCGACAATCCGCGTCAGTTCGACGTGACAAAAAGCGACTCCGTCCTGCTTGGGCGGAGCAGCAGCGCTACCGCCGCCGCGACGGCGGCGACGGCCAGCGCGATCAACGCGATCTCACACGTGACCTTCGTGACGGCGTCGAGCGCGACCTGGGCCGTTTTTTCGAAGTCGAGGGCGTCCTCAGGCCTCAGCATCTGTCGGCTGAGAATAGTCGTGCGTCGCAAGCCGTACGCCGTCATCGAGCTCATGCTGACGCTCATGCCGACGAGGCGCAGAATAATCACGAGCGACGCCGCCATGCCGCGCTCTCCTTCGCCGACGCCGTTGATCACGGCGGCGCCGATGGGCGCGATCGTGAGGCCGATGCCGATCCCGGCAAGCGCGAGTCCCGCCGCCATGAACACGACGCCAGCGATGCCGCCCGAGACGGCGCCGGTGCCGGCTCCCGGCGCCAGCAGGGCAACCGCCTGCGACGCCATGGGCGTCTTCCACCGGCTCATCATCCAGAACCCTGCGAGCGCGACGACAAGCCCGGCGACGACGGATACGCGGTAGCCGGCACGGTCCGACAACCATCCGCCGGGAATCGCCGCGAGCGCCATCGGCACGGTGAACGCGCACAGGAGATACCCGGTGACGAGAGCGGCCTTCATCGTGTCGGCCCCGCCGGCGACATTGATGAAGATCGGCACGCTGACGAGGCCGACCATGATGCAGAAGCCGACGAGCAGGTTCACTGCGCTCGCGGCCGACACGTTCCGGTCCGCAAAGATGCGGAGCTCGAGCACCGGATCGCGGACGCGGTGTTGCGAGAACAGCAAGACAGCGAACGCGACCGCGCTACCCAGGATCCACAGTGCTGGGTGCCCGGACGACGTCGTCGAGGTCGTCGACGAGATGTCGCGGCCAGTCTCCGGCGCACCAAGGCCGATGTTGAGCAGGATCAGTGCTGCGCTGATGAGCGTGACGCCGATCCAATCGATGCCGCCCTTCAGCCTCCCGGGGGCAGGGGCGCCGGGATGGAGAGTGGACGCCGGCAAGCCCGCGAGCCCCCACCAGGTCAGGCCGAAAATCATGAGCACGATCGGCAGGTTGATCCAGAAGA
>DASQHH010000010.1:0-3237 GCA_035632195.1 Vicinamibacterales bacterium | reverse complement strand
AACGCGCTCGCCATGGCTGACGCAGGCAGCCCGTAGAACGGGTTGGCCACGAGCGTCGACATGTTCGCGAACATCCCGAGGTACTTCGGATCGATTTGATTGATGTTGATCGAGGTGCCCCAATCCAGGTTCGTTCCGGTCGTCCCGGTATAGCCGGCACTCACGCTGACGCCGCCCGGCAGTTCCCGCTGCAGGTCCACCGAGTACTGCTGGACGCGCGGCGCGCCCTTGTTCGGATCGATGAACGTGACGTCGCCGCCGGTGCCGGTCAGCAGCCCCAGCGAGTTGCCGCTCGGCTGCACGAGCCCGTTCGGGAACGGATTGCTCATCGTCACCGTCGGGACGCCCGACGGCTGCGGCACGAGCGTCGTCGCCGAGTATCCGATCTGCCCCAACTCGTCGTGCCGGCGGCGGGATAGCTGTACGGCGACCAGTAGAGGCCCCATCCGCCGCGGAGCACGGTCTTTTCATCGAAGCTGTAGACCGCTCCGACGCGCGGTGCCGGCTTGACGGCCGGCTGGTTGCCCTGGACCGTCGGCGCACCGTTCTGACCTGCGAAGATCAGCCCGCCGGTCAGCGCACGCGCCACGCCGGTAATCGGGTCCTTGAACGTCATCATGCTGTTCAGGGGGCTCGATGCTGCCTGATCGAAGTTCACGCTGATGTCGTTGTTACGCTCGGCGAGACCGGTCTCGCGCTCGAGGCGCAGACCGTAGTTGATCGTCAGCTTGTCGGTCGCGCGCCAGTCGTCCTGCGCGTACCCGCTGAAGTACTTCACGTAGCCGTTGACGTTGGTGTTCAGCGGGATGTTGCTGGTCGGCTGCGGGAACCCCATCAGCAGGTCCGCAAGCGCGTTGCCGGAATAGCCGCCCGTGAAGTTGAACGATCCGGTGGACGCGCCGTAGTTGACCGACGTGACGCCGATAATCCGGAAGTCGCCGCCGGCCTTCAGGTTGTGCGTTCCGGACAGCCGGCTCAGTGTGCCGTTCGCCCCGTATTGGTAATAGCCGTTGGCCTGCTGGTTGGTCCAGCCCGAGCCCTTGTAACCGGTAATCGACATCGTCGGGAACCGCTGCGTCGCAGACATCTGCGAGAGCAGCGAGCTCGGCCAGCCGAGCGTCGACACGTTGAAGCTCAGTGGGTTGCCGCTGCGGTCGTTCAGGTTGTAGTTGTCGTCGAAATGGTTGTAGCCGCCGCGCAGCGTCAGCACGGTCGCTGAATTCAGGACGTAAGTGTTGTTGACGACGAACGTCTTGATGACGCGATCGAGCTGGTAGCTGCTGCCGACGAAGTCGTTCACCGGGTTGTAGTTCGTGCTGGCTTCGTGCGTTACCTGGCGCAGCCAGAAGCCGCTCAGCGCGACGGCGCTGCTGAAGTGGTGATCGACCTTCGTCGTGAACTGGTTGGCCTTGTTCGGGAGCAGGTCGGTCATGCCGAAGTTGGAATTGCCGTTGTCGACCTGCGTGTCGGCCGGCGGCAGATAGCTCGCGAGCTTGACGCCGACCGGGTTCAGCATGTTCTGCGGAATGACGTTGTTCGCAAACGGCTGTCCCGTGAGCGGATTCTTGATCGTCACCTGCGCCCCGCTGCGAGTCACGCCCTGGAAGTTGCCGAGCAGTTCCTGCGCGGTCGGAACGAGGTACGTGTTCTGCTGCGGCTGGTTGTCGACGTACGCTTCCCCGGCGAACCAGAAGAAGGGCTTGTCCTTCACGATCGGACCGCCGCCGCCGCCGCCGCCGTCGCGCCAGTACTCCGGCACGTTGGCCTGGCCCTGCAGCCGCGGAATCAGGAGCTCGCTGACCATCGATTCCGGGCGGAACTGCAGATAGCCGGACGCGTGGAAGTCGTTCGCGCCCGACTTGGCGGCCATGTTCATCACGCCGCCGCCGGTGCGGCCCATCTCCGCGTCGTAGGTGTGGATCTGGACTTTCATGTCCTGCACGGCTTCGATGCTCGGATTCGTCGATGCGCGGTTCTGGAGATCCGTCACCGGAAACCCGTCGACGAGATAGTTGTTGCCGCGGACGGCGCCGCCGCCCATCGACATCGCCGAGTTGCCGACCTGGTCCTGCATGCGGTTCCAGTGCGCGTTGCCGCTGGTCTGCACGGTCGGGCTCAGGTTCGCCATCAGGAAGACGCTGCGGCCGGCGCTCGGAATGGACTCGAGCGACCGCGTGTCGAGCGTGTCGCCCGTCGACGCGTTCGTCGTCTCGATCAGCGGCGCGTCACCCGTGACGGTAATCGTTTCTTCGAGAGTGCCGACTTCGAGCGCGATTTCGAGGTTGATGAAAGATTGCACGGAGATGGTGACGCCCTTGCGTTCGAACGTCTTGTACCCGGGCACCGACGCTTTGACGGTGTACATCCCCGGCTCGACGGCAGGGAACGAGTACTCGCCCTGGCCGTTCGTCTGCGTTTCGCGCACCGTGTTGTTCTGCTGGTTGGTCATCGTCACCGTCGCGCCGGGGATGACCCCCTGCGCATCCTTCACGGTGCCGCGCAGGCCGCCTTGGAACGACTGCGCGTGCGCACTGCCGGCGGACAGAGCTACCGCCAGCAGCAGAGCGCCCGCCGAGTAGAGGAGCGTCCGCATCATCAACCCTCCTGTCAGAGAACCGGGAACAAATGTGTGACGCGCCTTGATACCACCTTTATGGGCGCGTCAACATGTGAAATTCGGTCCAGGCAGCCTCGGGACCTATGGCATCACGATTTTGGATATCGTGATGGTGTTGCCTTTGAGCTCACCGGTGACCTGGACCTTGTGGCCGGCGTGCGTGGCCAGATCGCCGAGGTCCTGATTCGCGATCTGAAGGACTTTTCCGTCGACGACGAGGACATACTTCGAGCCGCCCCGGATGCAGGCCTGGGTGCACTCGCGGTCGGGCATCTTGCCCTGTCCCTCGGCCGCTTCTTCGTGCTTGGCGCCGCAGGCGCTGTCGCTGATTTGGCCGGTCCAGGTCTGGGAGTCGGCGAAGAGCGCGCGCGACGGCGCGATCGTCGCGAAAGCAGTCAAGGTCAGCAGGCACAGAGTTTTCATGGCGGTGATGATATACGATGCTGATTCCTTTATGAATCGCCACCCGATCGCGCGCTGGCCCGCGCTGCTGGGCGGAGGATTGCTCAATGTCGCCATCGGCACCTACTACGCCTGGAGCGTGTTCGTGCCGCCGCTCGAGAACGAATTCGGCTGGACGCGGTCGCAGACCTCCTGGGTTCCCACGATCGACATGGTGA
>DASQHH010000009.1:0-1766 GCA_035632195.1 Vicinamibacterales bacterium | reverse complement strand
CGGGATCGGTCGCCCCTGCCGAGTCTTTCGGGGGCCACGCGATGCGCCGCAGCGGCGCGCTCACGCGGTCCTCCGCCGCTCGGGCGGCGCGTGCGGCTCGCGGCGCGGTCCAGGCGCGAGGACGGTGGCGCTCTCACCCGGAATCATCCACGCCCCGTACGGCCACAATTCCGGAACGCCGCCGCCGCCATACTCGGCGGCCTCGCTCGACCACTTCACGGCCCAGTCGCTGTCTGGCGGCGGCGCGATCAGAGGATCCGCGATCGACGGGCGGCGTAGGTCGGCTCCGAGGTTGACGATCAGCAGGCGATCCTCCGCGTGCACGCCGGCTCCAGGCGACGTGGCGGGATCGACGAAGAACCTCAGCGCAAACGCCGACGCCGACAGGACGCTGCCGTCGACGCCGAGCCCCGCCTGCCGCGCGAACGCCGCGTCGGACCGCCGGAGCGCGATGAGATCCGTGTGCAGCCGGTACGCGGCCGCGTGCGTGTCGCGCTCGCGAAAATCGAGGACGCAACGCGAGAAGGTCGCAGAGTCGCCGGGATCGTCCAGCGCGTGGTCACGCTCGTACGAGGCGATGCTCGGGAATTGCAGCAGAAACTCGGCGCGACCTTTGCGCACGGCGTCGGCGAGCTGCTGCTCGAAGTCGGCGAAGTACAGGAATGGAGCGGAGGCTGCGAACTCCTGTCCCTGGAACAACAGCGGCGTCCACGGACCGAGCAGAAGGAGCGCCGTCATGGCGCGCCAGCGGCCTGGACTCGTCAGGTAGTGCACGCGCGCACCGGACGCCGAGTTCGCGACCTGATCGTGGTTCTGTAGAAACGCGACGAAGGCCGGCGGCTCGAGGCCCCACGACGGCGTGCCGCGAGGTTGACGCTGCCACGCGTAGTGCTGGCCCTGGAACAGATACCCGTACTTCGCGGCCGAGACGAATTCCTGCGGTGCTCCCGTCGTGTCCGAGTAGTACGCCTCCGCGCGCCCAGTCAGCGCGACCATCGCGCTGTGATGGAAATCGTCGTTCCAGAGGCCGTCGAGTCCGTAACCGCCCTCGCCCGCCGGGCGGACGAGGCGCGTGTCCTGCGGCTCGTTCTCGGCGAAGAGCACGATGCGCCTGCCGCCCGCGGCTTCCCGAGCGGCGCGGCCGATCTCCGCGAGGATGTGGTCCGGGGACCGGTCGAAGATCTGCTGCGTCGCGTCGAGCCGCAGCCCGTCGAGGTGATATTCCGCAATCCAGTGGCGGGCGTTGCTGACGAAGAATTCCCTCACGGGCGCGGCGTCGTCGCCGTCGAAGTTGAGCGCGTCTCCCCACTCGTTCGCGTAGCGGGCGCTGACATAGCCTTTCGAGAACGTTCCGAGATAGTTGCCCGACGGCCCGAGGTGGTTATAGACCACGTCGAGAATGACGGACACGCCGGCGGCGTGCGCCGCGTCGACGAAGCGCCTGAAGTCGTCCGGCCGCCCGTAATGATGCGAAGGCGCAAACAGGTCGACGCCGTCGTACCCCCACCCGAATCGCCCGTCGAACTCGGCGATCGGCATCACCTCGATCATCGTGATGCCGATGCGAGCGAGCTCCTGCAATTCGCCCGCGGCCGCGGCCCAGGTGCCGGAACGCGTGAACGTGCCGACGTGCAGCTCGTAGATGATCTGTCCCCTCAGCTCCGGTCCGCCCCAGTCGTCGTCGGTCCAGTGGAAGGCGCCGGCGTCGACGATCTCCGAGGGCCCGTGCGGTCCCTCCGGCTGAAAACGAGACGCGGGATCCGGAT
>DASQHH010000008.1:0-2863 GCA_035632195.1 Vicinamibacterales bacterium | reverse complement strand
CTACGTCGTCCGCTGGAAAGATGCCCCCGCGGCCGCCGCTGGTGCCGGCGGCCCGGGCGGCGCCCGCGGCCGCGCCGGGTCCGGAATGCCGGTGTCCGTCCGGGTCGTCGCGGCCCGCACCGGCAGCATTGATGTCGTGGTCGATGCACTCGGCACGGTGACGGCCCTCAACACGGTCGTCGTGCGTGCGCGCGTCGACGGCCCGCTGGTGCGGATCGCGTTCGAAGAGGGACGCGAGGTCAAAGAAGGCGCGGTCCTTGCACAGATTGATCCCCGCCCGTTCGACGCGGCGCTCGACCAGGCGGAAGGCCAGCTGGCGCGCGATGAGGCGCTGCTCGCAAGCGCGAAGAGCGATCTCGATCGATATCAGACACTGCTCGACCAGGATTCGATCGCGAAGCAGCAGGTCGACGATCAGGCGGCGCTCGTGCGCCAGTACGTCGGCGCGGTGCAGACGGATCGCGGTTCCGTGGAGAATGCCCGCCTGCAGCGAGAGTTCACGCGGATCACGGCGCCGATTTCAGGGCGCGTGGGCCTTCGGCTCGTCGACGTCGGCAACATGGTGCACGCGAGCGACGCCACCGGTGTCGTCGTGCTGACGCAGACGCGGCCGCTCTTCGTCGTGTTCGCGATCCCCGCCGATCAGGCGCCGGACATCGCGCGCCGCTGGCAGTCGGGCGAGATACTGCGCGTCGAGGCCTACGACCGCGACGGCAAGAAGTTGCTTGCGACCGGGCGGCTCGACAGCGCCGACAACGTGGTCGACCTCGCCACCAGCACCGTGAAGCTAAAGGCGATCTTCGACAACAAGGACGGAGCGCTGTTCCCGAATCAGTTCGTCAACGCGCGCATCCGTGTCACGACGCTCGACAACCAGACGCTGATTCCGGCTGCCGCAGTACAGCGCGGCACGCCGGGCACGTTCGTCTACGTGGTAGGCGACGACTCTACCGTCGCGATCAGGACCATCAAGATCGGCGCGACGAGTGGCGACACCGTGGCTGTCGCAAGCAACCTGAAGGCCGGCGAGCGAGTCGTCGTCGATGGCACCGACAAGTTGCGCGACGGCGCCAAGGTCGAGGCCGCGGTCGACGCCCCGGCGGCGGGACCCGCCCCGCAACGCAAGGGCCCCTGGAACAGTCCGGGCGGTAAGCCCGGAGCCGATCGCCCGGGCGGCGGCGTTGCGACGCCCGCCAAGCCGGCGTCCGGCGCCGATAACCCGCGCCGCGCAAAGGACCCAGCGAGCTCCGGCACGTGAACCCGTCCCGGCTCTTCATTTTGCGACCGGTTGCGACATCGCTCGCGATGGTCGCGATCGTGCTCGCCGGTGTCGTCGGATACCTGTCGCTGTCGGTCTCGGCGTTGCCGGAAGTGGACTACCCGACGATCGAGGTCACGACGCTCTATCCCGGAGCGAGCCCCGACGTCGTGACCTCGGCGATCACCGCCCCGCTTGAGAGGCAGTTCGGGCAGATGCCCGGGCTGTTGCAGATGTCGTCGACGAGTTCCGGCGGCGCGTCGGTCGTGACGCTGCGCTTTTCACTTGACCTCAGCCTCGATGTCGCCGAGCAGGAAGTGCAGGCGGCGATCAACGCGGCCGCGACGTTCCTGCCGACCGACGTACCGATGCCGCCGGTGTACGCCAAGGTCAATCCGGCAGACGCACCGATCATGACGCTGGCCGTGACCTCGGCGACGCTGTCGTTGCCGACGATCGAGGATTTCGTCGACACGCGACTCGCACCGAAGCTGTCCGAGGTTCCGGGCGTCGGCCTCGTCTCGATCGCCGGCGGACAGCGGCCTGCGGTGCGCATCCAGATCAACCCCGTTGCGCTCGCCGCCGCCGGCCTCACGCTCGAGGACATCCGTACGGCGATCGGCAACCAGAATGTCAACCAGGCGAAGGGCAGCTTTGACGGCAGCAACCAGGCGTCGACGATCGACGCCAACGATCAGCTGCGCACGGCGGACGACTACCGAAAGATCGTCCTCGCCTACAAGAACGGCGCTGCGATCCGCCTGACCGACGTCGGGCAGATCATCGATGGCGCGGAGAATGCCAAGCTCGCGGCTTGGGCGAGCCTCAATGGCCAGACCGTGCCGGCGGTCATCGTCAACGTCCAGCGCCAGCCCGGCAGCAACGTGATCGGCACGGTCGACCGCATCAAGACGCTTCTGCCACAGCTGCAGGCCTCGCTGCCGGGCGCGCTGCAGCTCACGCAGCTTGCGGATCGCACGACGACGATCCGCGCCTCGGTGCGCGACGTGCAGTTCGAGCTCGCACTGTCAGTCGCGCTCGTCGTACTGGTGATCTTCCTGTTCCTGCGCAACGTGCCGGCGACGATCATCCCGAGCGTCGTCGTGCCCGTCTCGCTGATCGGGACGTTCGGCGTCATGTATCTCGCCGGATTCTCGATCAACAACCTGACGATCATGGCGCTGACGATCGCGACCGGCTTCGTCGTCGACGACGCCATCGTCATGATCGAGAACATCTCGCGCTACGTCGAGGAGGGGGTGCCGCCGCTCAAGGCCGCGCTGCAAGGCTCCCGTCAGATCGGCTTCACGATCATCTCGCTGACGGTGTCGCTGATCGCGGTGCTGATTCCGCTCCTATTCATGCGCGAGGTCGTCGGCCGGCTGTTCCGCGAGTTCGCGATCACGCTCGCCGTGTCGATAGTGATTTCGGCCGTCGTCTCGCTAACGCTGACGCCGATGATGTGCGCGCGCCTGCTGAAGCCGCACGACCCGGCGCACGAGCCCGAGTGGCTGAAGCGCGTCGGCGGCGCGTTTGACGCATTGAGCGCTGCCTACGCCCGCCAGCTGCGCGTCGTGCTCCAGCACCGGCGCGCGCCGCTCGCCG
>DASQHH010000007.1:0-15178 GCA_035632195.1 Vicinamibacterales bacterium | reverse complement strand
GCCTCCGGCCTTTGCCGTCATCAATCCGAAGCGGCGTGACTGCGCGTACCCCGACAAGTACCTCGCGGGCGTGGGCGTTGCGCTCAAGCTCGTTCAGGCGCTGTGCAGGAAAGCCGATCGCGAGAACTGGCTCCCCGGCTTCATCAAGGTCGCGGCGATCGGCACTCTCGCCGACGTTGTGCCGCTCGTTGGCGAAAACCGCGTCATCGCAAAGGTCGGCCTCGACCTGCTGACGCGCGGTCCGCACAAGATTGGTCTGCGAGCGCTGCTCGACGTGTCGGGCTTGACCGGCAAGACGATTGACAGCTACCACATCTCCTTTCAGCTCGCTCCCCGCGTGAACGCTGCGGGGCGGATGAGCACCCCCGACATCGCGACACGACTGCTGCTCGCCGCTGACGAGACGATGGCTGAGGAGGTGCGTCAGCTGGCGGTGCTGCTGGACGGCGAGAACGTCAAGCGACAGGCCGAGGAGGCCGAGATTCTGGCAGCGGCAAAGAAGGTCGTGACGACCGATCCCGACATCGGCGCGCGCTCCGTACTGGTCGTCGCCGGTGAAGGCTGGCACCGCGGCGTCATCGGGATCGTCGCAAGCAAGCTGGTCGACGCGTTCCATCGGCCGGCCATCGTCCTGTCGGTTGATGACGGCATCGCGCACGGTTCGTGCCGCAGCATCTCGAAGTTCGACATGCTCGGCGGCCTGGAGCGCTGCGCGTCGATGTTGATCCGGTTTGGTGGCCACAAGCAGGCCGCGGGTCTCGCGCTCGAGGCCGCGCGCATCCGCGAGTTCCGCGCCGCGATCAATGCGGTGGCGGACGAAACGCTCGGCCCGGACGATCTCATGCCGCGCCTCAAGATTGACGGCGATCTGACGTTCAGGGAGATCACCGGCACCGTCGCCGCGGGCGTCGTCTCGCTTGCGCCCTTCGGCGCGGGCAATCCGCGTCCGGTCTTTGCGGCGCGAGGCGTCGAAATCGTCGACGGTCCGAGAAAGCTCAAGGAGCGCCACCTGAAGATGGCGTTGAAGCAGAACGGCCGCATCTTCCGGGCGGTGGCGTGGCGATCGGCCGAACGACACGACGACCTCGCGGCACGCCGTGAGTCCGGCGGCGCAGTCGACGTCGCCTTCTCGCTCGATCAGAACCAGTACAATGGAGAGACGTACGTCGAGCTGACGCTCGCGGATCTGAAGAATTCTCCATGACGCTGTGGCAGCGGCGCGCCCGTCTGGCGATTGGCATCTCCGCAATCGCGTTCGGGCTGTTCGTCGCCTTCGCGTTCAAGCGGCGCGCCGAATCCCCGCTCGCACCGCCGCCGATCCAGCATCTCGATCCGGGAACCGCCATCGTCACCCTCGGCGGCCACGCTGGAGTCTTCAATCTGTCCAGGGAAACCGTCGGCATCGACTACAAGCAGGCGCAGGTCTTCAGCAGCGGCTCGACGCGTTACCTTGGAATCACGATGACGTCCGTGTCGAAGGACCGCAAATCCACCTTCAAAGCAACTGCGAAAGAGGCCACGAGCACGAAGGATCAGACATCCGTCGAACTGACGGGCGACGTGCGCCTCGAGTCGACGGAGGTGAACGCGCGGACGGAGCACGCCACGTTCACCAAGAGCGACAACACCATCCGTGCGGCCGGCCCGGTGGAGGTCAGCGAGGGCAAGACGTCGGCGACCGGGGTGGGCATGACCTTCGACCGGGACCATGACGTGATGACGATTGCGGACCATGCCGTCGTCCGGATGGCTTCCGACGAACCCGACGGCGCGCCGACCGAAATTCAGTGCGGAACCGCAGTGTTCGATCGCCGTCAGCATTTCCGCCGCTTTGATCACAACGTGCGGATGCATCGGGGAAGCCAGGTTATCGAAGCCGATACCATCGTCGCGTCTCTCAACGCGGACGGCACACGGATGGAGTCGGTGGAGATGAGCGGCGGCACGCGCGTCTCTATGGACAGACCGACGGTCGGCGCCCTGCAGTCTCTCGCGGGCCGCAACGTGACCCTGAAATACGCACCGACCAGTGAGGCGATTCAGCGCGCGACGCTTGCGGGTCAGACGAGGATTGTCGTAGCGGGCGCCGAAGGGCAGCCGGGCCGCGAAATCGCGGGCGAAACGATGGAGATTGTGCTCGCGCCGGACGGTACGACGCCTACCTCGGTCATCGCCCGAGAGCTCGTCCGGCTTACGCTGCCGGCCGAAGGGCTGGACGTACCGCTGCGCACGATCGAGTCGGCGACGCTGGACGCGAAAGGCGAGCCGCGCCGGGGACTGACCCGCGCGACGTTCTCCGGCAACGTGAAATACCGGGAGAAGGGCGAAAAGGCGTTGCGCTCCGCGAACGCCCTCCGCCTGGAGGTCGGGCTCAAGCCCGGACTCAGCGAAATCGAGGACGCACGCTTTTCGCACGCCGTCCGATTCGAGGACGGGCCGCTGTCGGCCATCGCTGCCGCCGCGCGCTACGACCCGGCGAAGGGCACGCTGGCGCTCAGCGGTGCCGACCCCGCGGCGCCGGCACCGCGCGTCGTCAACCAGCAGATCGCGATCGATGCGTCCGCCATCGACGTCACGCTCGAGGGGCCCGCCGTGAACGCCAAAGGGACCGTCAAGAGCGTGCTGCAGCCGGCGACAAAGAACGGGCAGTCGGATAACGGCGTCAGGATGCCGGCGATGCTCAAACAGGACACGCCGGTGAACGTGACGGCGGATGCGCTCGACTACGACGGAACGAAGTCGCTGGCTCTTTACACCGGCGACGCGCGATTGTTCCAGACCGACACGTCGATCAAGGCGGGGGCGATTACGGTCGACGACAAGCACGGCGACCTCGCGGCGAGCGGCGGAGTCGCCTCGACCACGATGCTGAAGCAGTCGGAGAAGGATCAGAAGCCGGACCAGAAACCGCGGGAGAAATCGCGCTCGACGGCCACGAGCAAGGACTTCAAGTACGAGGATTCCATCCGCAGGATGACCTACACGGGCGCGGCGCACATGACCGGCCCCGACGGCGACATGGCCGCAGAGCGAATCGAGTTGTACTTGAAGGAATCCGGCGACGAGCTCGATCGTGCCGAAGCGTACGATTCGGTAACGCTCCGCGAGCAGAATCGCAAGACGACCGGCGCGCGCATGACGTATACAGCGGACAACGAGCAGTACATTGTCACCGGCACGCCCGTGAAGATCGTGGATCAATGCGACCAAGAGACCAGCGGCACGACATTGACCTTCCTGAAGGCCACCGATAACATCGTCATCGACGGCAGGGGTACGCGGACGCAGACCAGAGGCGGACGCGGCAACTGCGCGGCCCGATAGCGTGTCCACGCTCCGCACGCATAGTCTCACCAAGTCGTACGCCGGACGCACGGTCGTGCGCGGCGTCAACCTCGAAGTCGCTTCGGGCGAGATCGTTGGCCTGCTCGGTCCCAACGGCGCCGGCAAGACGACGACCTTCTACATGACCGTCGGCCTGACGCCGCCCGATTCAGGAACCGTCGAGCTCAACGGGGTCGACGTTACTGACGATCCGATGTACATCCGTGCGCGGAAGGGCATCGGATATCTGCCGCAGGAGCCGTCGATCTTCCGCGGACTGACGGTCGAGCAGAACCTCCTGGCGATTCTCGAGACGATGCCGCTCGACGCCCCCACGCGTCGGACGCGGCTGCGCGAACTGCTGGCCGAGCTAAACCTGACGCCCCTGGCCGGAGCCCCCGCTTACACCCTCTCGGGCGGGGAACGGCGGCGCGCCGAGATCACGCGCGCCCTGGTCGTGTCCCCGAAGTTCATGCTCCTCGACGAGCCGTTTGCCGGGATCGACCCCATTGCGGTGACGGATATCCAGAAGATCATCTTTCACCTGAGAGACCGCGGCATCGGGGTGCTGATCACCGACCACAACGTGCGTGAAACCCTGCGCATTACCGACCGCGCCTATATCGTCCATGATGGCGCCATCTTCCGAAGTGGAACTCCCGCCAGCCTGGCCGGCGATGACGAGGTCCGGCGGATTTATCTGGGGACTGAGTTTCGATTGGACTAAAATGGGCCTGAGAATTGCATAGCTTGGCTAGCGCCACTCGTCAATGGGCATCCAGCAGAAACTCCATACCAAACTCGTACAAAAGCTAATCCTGACGCCGTCGCTCCAGCAGGCCATCAAACTGCTGCCGATGTCGACGCTGGAGCTGTCCGATCTGCTCAATCAGGAGATGGTCGAGAACCCGATGCTCGAGGAGGTTCCGACCGAGGAACTGCAGCCGGTCGAGCAGGCGCAGCAGCCGGAGAAGACGGAACCGGACAAGCAGCCGAATAAGACCGACACCTGGGACGACCAGGATTACGAGTACTTCTTCGGCGACTATCTCGACGACGGATACCGTCCGCGCGCGCCGCAGGAAATCAAGGAACTGCCGCCGATCGAGAACACGCTGTCGACGTCGACGTCGCTCGCCGACCACCTCCTGTGGCAGCTGTCCATGCAGACGGACGATCCGCTGATGCGCGAGATCGGATCGGCCATCGTCGGCAATCTGGACGACGACGGATATCTGGTGGCGTCGTTCGACGAGCTCGCGGCGATGGGGCCGTGGCCGGTCGCCGAAGTCGAGCGCGCCCTGCGTCTGCTCCAGTCATTCGATCCCACCGGCGTGGCCGCGCGGGACCTGCAGGAGTGCCTGCTGATCCAGCTGCGGCACCTCGGGCTGGAAGGAACACCGACCGAGAAAGTGGTGATGGACCACCTGCGGCTGCTGCAGAACCATCAGGTGCCGGAGATCGCGCGCAAGCTCGGGATGTCGATTGACGACCTCAAGGAGCACATCGAGGTCATCCGTCATCTCGATCCCAAGCCGGGATCCCGCTACAACCCGTCGCAGTCGCAGTACGTCATTCCCGACGTCTACGTGATGAAGGTCGAGGACGAGTACGTCGTCGTGCTGAACGAGGATGGGCTGCCGCAGATGCGCATCAGCCCTGTGTACCGCAGGCTGCTCGACAAGAGCGCGACGGACAACACTGACGAGACGCGCGCGTACGTGAAGGACAAGTTCCGCTCGGCGCTGTGGCTGATCAAGTCGGTCGAACAGCGGCAGAAGACAATCTTCAAAGTCGCGAAGAGCATCGTCAATTTCCAGCGCGATTTTCTGGATCACGGCATCGAACATCTGCGTCCGCTCGTGCTGCGCGATGTCGCCAACGACATCGGGATGCACGAATCGACGGTGAGCCGCGTCGTGACGAACAAGTACATGCACACGCCCCAAGGCGTGTTCGAAATGAAGTATTTCTTCCACAGCGGCATCAGCAGTTCGTACGGCGAGAGCGTGTCGTCGGTGACGATCAAGCAGCGGATCCGGAAGATCATCGAGAACGAGGATCCGCGGAAGCCGCTGAGCGATTCCAAGATCGTCAGCATTTTGCAGCGCGAGGGGCTTGTGCTCGCGCGGCGCACGATCGCCAAGTACCGGGAGGAGCTCAAGATTCCGACCTCCAACCAGCGAAAGGTCCTCTATTAGCTGCCGCAGGCTGACAGCTCGGAGCTGAAAGCGATGCGCCTGGAACTCACCGGCCGCCACGTCGAAATCACACCGTCGCTCCGCCGTCTCGTCGAAATGAAACTCGCCAAGCTGGAACGCCTGCTGAACGACAGCGCCGTATCGGCGCAGGCGGTGCTGACCCGGGAGAAGCACCGGCACCGCGCGGAAATTACACTCCACGCGCGCGGCGAGAAATTCCTCCACAGCGTCGGCACGACCGCCAGTTGGGAGGAGTCGCTGGCCGACGCCATGGAAAAGCTGGGGCAGCAGGCGCAGAAGGTCAAAGGGAAATGGCAAGCGCGGAAGCGCCGTGGACCGAAGGGGCAGGAAGTTGAGGGCGAAAACGCGACAGCAGCAGCGGGTCCTACGCCCCGCGAGCGCGTACGCATGCCCCGCATCCTGCATGCGTCCCGACAGGCGCTCAAGGCGATGTCGGTCTCCGACGCCGCCCGGGAGGTCGACGCCGACGGCGACAGCGTGATCGTCTTCCGGGATACGGAGACCGCCGCCATCAGCGTTCTGTATCGGCGCCGCAACGGCGACCTGACGCTGGTGCAGACCGAAGTCTGATGCAGCCGGGCGTCGCCGTCGCCACACTTCTCAAGAGCCGGCCCGAGACGTTCGGGTTGCCGCTAGAGCTGCAGGCCGGCGCGGGCGGCCTCGATCGCGTCATTACGAGTCCTCACATTCAGAAGACCGGCCTGGCGCTGGCCGGATTCCAGGAATACCTGAAACCGGGGCGCGTCCTGATCTTCGGTGAAAGTGAGATTCGGTATCTCGAAGGCCTCGCGCCGTCGGTCCGCGCGAAAGCGCTCCGCCTGGCGCTGACGCACGATTTTCCGTGCATTCTGATCACCGGCGGCTTCCGGCCGCATCCGGACCTGGTGGCGGAGGCCGAGCGGGCGAGGCTGCCGCTGCTGAAAACGACCGTGCCGACGCCGACGGCTATCGCGAAGCTCTCGTCGATGCTCGAGGACTCGCTCGCCGAGCGGACGATGATCCACGCCGTACTGATGGACATCCTCGGCCTCGGCGTGCTGATCGTTGGGGAGAGCGGCATCGGCAAGAGCGAGTGTGCCCTCGATCTGATCGTGCGCGGCCACCGTCTCGTTGCCGACGACACGGTCGACATTCGGCGGCGGCAGGAAACGATCCTCATCGGCACCTGTCCCGAGCTGACGCGCCATCACATGGAGCTCCGGGGGCTTGGCGTGATCAATGTGATGGAGCTCTTCGGCGTCGCGTCGACGCGCTCGTCGAAGCGTGTGGAGCTCGTCGTGCAGCTCGAGCGCTGGGATCCGGCGCGCGAGTACGAGCGTCTCGGCCTCGACGAGGAGTTCTTCGAGATCCTCGGCCTGCGCTGCCCGCTGATACGGATGCCGGTCGCACCGGGGCGCAACATCGCCATCCTCGTGGAAGTCGCCGCCCGGAATCAGGTGCTGCGGTCGCGCGGTCACCACGCCGCGCGCGACCTCGCCGATCGTCTCGAGCGGACCCTGCGGGCGGAAACGATTCCCCCCGGAGAAACCGCCGACGACGAAGACGACGAGGATCCGCGTTGACGCGACACCGCGGAGCGAGCCGGAAGGGCGCGAGAGCCCGGAAGCGCCGGAACGTCGCCGGCGGCAGTTTCATCGTGCTGACAGGCCTTTCCGGTTCGGGCAAGACGCAGGCGATCCGGGCGCTCGAGGACCTGGGCTACTTTTGCGTCGACAACCTTCCCACGACGCTCATTCCGACGCTCGCCAAGCTATCGCTGCGCGCAGGCGCGGAAATCGAGAAGGTCGCGATCGTCGTAGACGTACGCGAGGGCGGATTCCTCTCGTCATTTCCGCGAATCTTCCGCACGCTGCGGACGATCCGGCGGTTGAAGCCGATTCTGATCTTCCTCGAGGCGAGCAACGCAGCGCTCGTGCGGCGGTTCAGTGAAACGCGGCGTCCGCACCCGCTCGCCCCCGGCCGCTCCGTCAGCGAAGGCATCCGCGCGGAGCGCGCGCGGATGGATGCCATTCGCGATATGGCCGATGCGATCGTCGACACGTCGGACATGACCGTTCACCAGCTGCGCCACTTTTTCACGGGCCTCACGCGCGATCGGTCGCGCGCGAGCCTGGTGATTACGCTCCTCAGCTTCGGGTTCAAGCACGGCGTACCCCTCGACGCCGATCTCGTCTTCGACGTCCGCTGCCTGCCGAATCCGCATTTCGTGCCGGCGCTGCGGAGCAAGACCGGGCGCGATGCGGCGGTCGCCGCCTTCATGGAGCGGGACGCCTCGACCCGCGAGTTCATGGACAAGCTGGAAGAGTATCTGAAGTTCGTGGTGCCGCATTACCTGGCGGAGGGGAAGAGCTATCTGACCGTGGCGATCGGATGCACAGGCGGGCGCCACCGGTCCGTCATGATTGCCGAGCGGCTCCGCAAGGCGCTCGCGCCGCTGGGCGCGGCCAGGGTCCGCGTGCGGCATCGCGACATCGCGCAGGTGTGACGCGGGATCTTTTGGCTACAATGAACCTTCGTGATCGGTGTCGTCGTCGTGACCCACGGACAGCTCGCGAACGAGCTCGTCAACGCCGCGGAGATGATCGTCGGCGATCTGCCGCAGTTCACCGCCGTGTCGATCGGCTGGCACGACGACGTGAACGATGCGCGCGAGGACATCGAGCAGGCAATCGGCCGGGTGCGCGGCGACGAGGGGGTATTGCTTCTGACCGACATGTTCGGAGGCACGCCGTCGAACCTCGGCATGACTTTTCTCGAGAAGGACAGCCTCGAAGTCATCACCGGCGTGAACCTGCCGATGCTCATCAAGCTGGCCGGCCTTCGGGGCTCGACAGACCTGCTCGCCGTCGCGAAAGAGATGCGCGAGCACGGGCGCAACGCCATCTGGGTTGCCTCCGACCTGTTGCGCGGCGAGAAGGCGTGACTTCAGAGTCCGTCGTCGTGGTCAATCAGCTCGGCATGCACGCGCGGGCGGCCGCGAAATTCGTTCACCTCGCTGGACGGTTCGAGTCGCGCGTGCGCGTCGCGCGCGACCGTCGCGAGATGGACGGTAAGAGCATCATGGGAATCCTGCTGCTGGCGGCCGCGCGCGGGTCGACCATCACCATCTCCGCCGAAGGCGCGGACGAGCAGCAGGCGGTCCGCGAACTCGTGGCGCTCGTGGCATCCGGCTTCGGAGAGAACGCGTGCGGCGCCTGACGGGCATCGGCGTATCGCCGGGCGTCGTGTCGGGGCGTGCGGTCATTCTCATCCAGCGCGCGCAGGTGCTCCGGTATCAGATCGCGCCGGCCCGGGTCGCCCACGAACTCGCGCGCCTCGACGCCAGCCGCTCGCGATCGCGGGAACAGCTGGTCGACATCCGCGCCCGCGTCGCGAAACGCCACGGCGAACTCGCCTCGCTGTTCGACGCGCAGCTGCTCATGCTGGACGACCCGATGCTCGTCCCGCGCGCGGCAGACATCATCACCGCGCAGCGCGTCAACGCCGAGTGGGCCGTCCAGCAGGTGTTCCACGAGCTCAGCGACGTGTTCGACGAAGTCGCCGATACGTACCTGCGCGAGCGGAAGGGCGACGTCGCCGATCTCGTCGGCCGCCTGCGGATGAACCTGCGGCACCACGTCGCGAGCGCCCGCGACCTGCTGCGCGAGTTGGACGAGTCATCGGTGCTCGTGGCCGACGAGCTGACGCCGTCACTGGCCGCGCAGGTCGACTGGACGAGGGTGCGCGGCTTCGCGACCGACGCCGGCAGCCGCACGCATCACACCGCGATTCTCGCCCGATCGCTCGAGGTGCCCGCGATCGTGGGTCTGCACGACGCGAGTCGCCAGATCCAGGCGGGCACGGTGGTTGTGGTCGACGGCGACGCCGGCGAAATCGTCGTCGAGCCGTCGCCGGAAATATTGGAGCGCGCCTCGCGGTCCGCGCCCGATCGACGGCCGGCGAGCGGCCCGGGCGGCGGTGTACACCGGCCGGCCGTGACGGCGGACGGCACGCGGGTCAGATTCGACGCGAACATCGAATTCGCCGACGACCTTGCCGCCGCGCGGTATGCCGGCGCCGAGGGAATCGGCCTGTACCGGTCGGAATTCCTGCTGACGGACGCGCCGGGGATCGTCGAAGACGAGCAGCGGCAGTACGAGATCTACCGCGGGATGCTCGAGGGCATGGCGCCCGGGACGGTCACCGTGCGGACATTCGATGTGGACGAAGACCAGTTGGTGCCGCGCACGCCGCAGTTTCCGCTGGCGCCCGGCTGGGAGGCGGACGGCCGTACGCAGCGGCAGGGACTCCGCGGTCTCCGCCTCGGCCTCGCGCGTCCCGAGATCCTGCAGGTGCAGCTCCGCGCGCTCGTTCGTGCTGCGCGGCACGGTTCGCTGCGCATCTTGTTCCCGTTCGTATCCGGCGTCGAGCAGATCCGCGAGGCGCGTGCGATGGTGGCGTCCATCGCACGCGATCTCGAGCGCGTGGGGGAGAAGGTTCCGCCGATTCCGGTCGGCGTGATGATCGAGATCCCGGCCGCCGCGTACACCGCTGATTTACTAGCCCGCGAAGTCGATTTCTTCACGATCGGGACGAACGATCTGATCCAATACTGCCTCGCCGTGGACCGGGCGGATGAGCGCGTGTCGTTCCTCTACGAGCCGTTGCATCCCGCGATCCTGCGCATGATTCTGATGGTGCGCCGCGCGGCCACGCGGAGGCACATCCCGGTCTCGTTGTGCGGGGAAATGGCCTCCGATCCGGCGCTGCTGCCGCTCCTGGTCGGCCTCGGCCTGATCGAGTTCAGCATGACGCCCGCGGCTATTCCGGTCGCCGTACGCGTGCTGAGCGAGCTGCGCCGCGACGATCTGCGCGCCCTCGCGCGGCGCGTGCTGCGGCTTGCCGCAGTCGAAGACATCGAGCGCGAGCTCGTGACGGCGCTCGGCAAAACCACGTTGAAGAGCTGAGGAGCGATTCGTGAGCGACATTCCACGCGTCGAGAAGCCATGGGGCTACGAGCTGCACTGGGCGAAGACGGACCGGTACGTCGGCAAGCTGATTCATGTCAACAAGGGACACGCGCTGAGCCTTCAGTATCACAACCTGAAGGACGAGACGATCTACCTGCACTCAGGGAAGCTGCTGTTCGAGATCGAAGAGGGCGGCGAGCTCAAGAAACGCGAAATGCAGCCGGGCGAGCGCGTGCACGTCATTCCGAGGACCGTGCACCGGATGACGGCCATCGAGGACAGCGACATCTTCGAAGTATCGACGCCGGAGCTGCACGACGTGGTGCGTCTCGAAGATCGGTACGGCCGCGAGGACGCGAAGAAGCGCTAGAAGGGGATGTCGTCGTCGGTGAGCGGCTCCGACGGCGCTTCTTCAGACGCCGGTGCGCGCCCGCCGCCGCCCGCGGACTCTTCGCGTGCGTAACTGCCACCGCTGCGCCCGCCGCCGCCGAGCAAGACAATGCGGTCGCCGCGGACTTTCGTGCTCTTACGCTTGATGCCTTCCTTGTCGGTGTATTCGTCAGTCTGTAGACGCCCTTCGACGTAGACCTGCTTGCCTTTCCGCAGATACTCGGTCAGCGTCTCGGCCTGTTTCCCCCAGATATCGATGTTATGCCACTCGGTTCGTTCCTGCTTCTGGCCGGACTTGTCGTTCCACGTCTCGGTGGTGGCGAGGCTGAATTTGGCGACGGCGGCGCCGCCTGGCGTGTAGCGCAGTTCCGCGTCACGACCGAGGTTGCCGACGAGAATGACTTTGTTGACGGAGCCCATGACGACGACGATTCTACTCTTAGTCGGGCCTCCGCAGGTTCTCCAAACCCTGCCTCGCCAGGGTCGCGTCGTTGCCGTCCGGGAATCGCCGGACCAACTCTTCCCACGCGTCGCGCGCACCGCTGAGGTTTTTCAGGTTTTTCAGCGCGAGGCCCTTGTAGTAGTAAGCATCCGGCAGCGAGTCGCCGGCGGGGTAGGTGCGAATCGCCACGTCGCAAGCGTCCACGGCGAGCTGGTTGTCGCCCTTCTGCAGCTGCGCGCGACAGATGTACACCTGCGCATCATCCGCTTTCTCCGATTTCGGAAAGCTCTTGATGTAGCTGTTGAAACCCAGAATCGCGAGGTCGTAGTTACCGGCCGTGTAATCGGCGTACGCCCCGTCCCAGAGCGCGTTCGGCGAATCTCCGAGCGAGGGTACCGCTTGGGCTCCGGGCAGGGCGGCGCCGCTGGAGTCTGCTGCCGTGGCCGTCGATCGCGCGCCCGACTGCTGCAATGCCTGGCGCAGCGCGGTCACTTCCGTTGTGAGCTGGCCGATGCGGACGTTGTTGTCGTCGAGCTTCTCACGCACGACGCGGGTATCGTTGGACAGGTTGTCGATAATCAGTTTCTGATCCGCGAGGCCCTTGCGGTTCGCTTCGATCGCCTGATCGATGCGCGTGTTCGTCGCCTTGACAGCGTCAGTGATCTGGCCGATCAGGTTCTGGAGGAGCTGGGACTGCTCCTGCAGCATGCGCAGGTCGGCCATCAGCTGCTGGTGCTCTTTGTTGGCCGCATCGGCCGGCGTCGTCGTCGCCAGGATGAGCGCCAGAATACCGAGCCCGACGATCGACAGTCTCTGTCGCATACGCCTCATTTTGCGGTCACGACGAAGTGCGCCCGCCGGTTTTTCGACCACGCGGCTTCATCATGGCCGGCGTCGAACGGGAATTCCTTCCCGTAGCTAACCGTACGAAGACGATCGGCCGGGATGCCGAGCGAGACGAGATACGTCCGCGCGGCGACGGCCCGCCGCTCGCCCAACGCCAGATTGTACTCGGCCGTGCCGCGTTCGTCGCAATGGCCTTCGATGGTGATGGCCCAGCTGGAGTACTTCTTCAAAAGGGCACCGTCCTCATCGAGGGTCTTCTGTGCGTCCGGTGTCAACTGGTCGCTGTCGAGCGCGAAGAATACAGGCTTCAGCACCTGATTCTTGTTGATGTCATCAAGCGAACTGGACGAGATGGCATCGTCGCGGACCGGCTCCGCCGGCACGTTCAATGGCTCCGGCGCGGGCGAAGGCGGTGCCGGCGGACGGTTCGGCGGCGGCGTCTCGACGGGTGTGTTAACCGGTTGCGGGGGAGTCGGCCTCGCCAAGGGCGGTTTGTTCCTGTGACAAGCGGCCGCCGTCAGACCTGCGATCAGCGCCCACGCGATCCACATCTGTCTCGACTTGATCATCAGATTCTCCTCAGCGCCAATCCGGCTGCTGGTTGTTGCCAAGCTTCGTGATCTGCTTCAGGTCGCGGCCGTCGCGCGTCATCGTGAAGACCTGCGTCTTGCCGGACCGCGAGGAACTGAAGGCGATATGCCGTCCATTGGGTGAAAAAGCTGGACTCTCGTTGGTCCCTTCGCCGAAGGTCAGTTGCGTGACTCTACGCGAGACGACGTCGATGACCTTGATGTCGAAGCCCGGTCCGGTCCGCGCGGCGTACGCGATCTCGTTAAACGGGGCGGGCGACCAGGTCGGCTTGTCCGCGTAGGACTCGGAGGTGAGCAGCGTGGGTGTGCCCACGCCGTCCGACGAGACCAGATAAATCTGCGGCGTCCCGCTGCGATCGGACACGAACGCGATCTGGTTGCCAGACGGCGCCCATGTTGGCGACGAGTCGATGAAGCGATCCACGATTAGCCGATGCAGGTTGCTGCCGTCGCGGTTGGCGACGTACAGCTGCATTTTGCCGTCGCGATTCGACTCGAAGCAGATCTTCGAGCCGTCGGGCGACCAGACACCGAGAACGTTCTCGTTCGGGCCCTTGGTCAGCTCGTCGAGCGTGCCCTGGGTGATGTGAGAGATGAACAGGTTCGGCGGCCCGTGGCGCCACGACGTGTAGATGATCGACTGCCGGTCCGGCGACCAGCGTGGAAACGCGTTCAGCGTCTGGCCGACCGTGACGCGCGACTGCCGCTCGCCGTCGTAGTCCGAGATGTAGATCTCTTTGACGTTCCGGTTCTGGACCGTGCCGGTGATTTTCAGCCCGTCACGGTCGGACGAAAACGTCAGCTTCGATTCGGCGACGCCGTCCAGCGCGCGCTGAGACTTGTAGATCTCGTCGGCGATGAGATGCGCATAGGCGCGCGGGTTCGCTCCCGAGCCGGTGTACTCGCGCGGATACACGACTTGCTTCGTCGCCACTTTGTACAGCCGCATCTGTACCTTGATGCCGTTTTCGGTCTTTTCGACCGTGCCGATAATGAGGCCGTCAGGATTCAGCTCGCGCCACCGGTCGAACGGGACCGTTTCGAACGACGTGGCCCGCGGAATCGACGAATAGGTGTCGCGCGGCACAAATGTGAACTCGTGCTCGTAGTTGAGATCGTCCCAGAGCACCTGGCTGATCGTGTGGGCGATCGCAGCGGTCTCGGCGTCCTTTGTCAGTGCAATGAATTCGGGAATCGCGAGCCGCGGCGGCACGCTCGGATTGTCGCTGCTGATCACAGTGGATATGCCGCCCTGGGGATTCTGTGAGACGACCGGCTGCTGCGCGCGCGGCCAGGCGCCCGCGAACAGCAGAGTCGCGGCAATGATGGTGAACAGTATCCGGTTGGTCATCGATACTCAAAACTCAAATGGACCGGCAGCGTGCGGTCCGTAAATTGATCGGGCAGCTGCGGCAGCGATTTCGTCTGCAGCACGGCGCGCAAGGCGGCCAAATCCAGACTCGCGGTGCCGCTCGACTTCTCGACCGACGCTTCGGAAATCTGGCCGCTCCTCTGAATGGTGAACCGAACCACGCAGACCCCGGTGGCACCCTGGTTTTGGGCCCACACCGACCGGATGCGCTCGACCATCGTGACGATGTAGTCCGGGCAGCAGAAGTCGCCGACGTCGAGCCACGATCCCGTGCCCGGCCCGCCGCCGTTCGAGAGGCCGAAGCCCTGGCCGCGCGGTGTGTTCGCAATGGCCGGGCCCGTGCTGGTCTGCGCGCCGCGATTGGGCACCAGACGCGCCTTGGCATCGGGCGGTGCCTCGTCGACCTGCGCCCGTTTGACCTGGCGGGCATTCGTTTTCGGAATGGTCATGTCCGGCGTTTTCGCAGCCGGCGCCTGCGGTGTCTCACGCTTCGGCAATTGCTCGGGCGGCACGGCTGTCTGCACCGTCTGAGACGCCGCGGGAGTGAGGCCGCCTTTTCTCACGCCTTCGCCGGCGCCGCTCAACGCAATCGTCATGACGTTCCGCTGCGGCTCTGCCTGCCGCGCCATCCAGGCGCCCGGCGCCAGGAGGATCCCGGCGATGAGCGCTCCGTGCAGGATCAGCGACAGCGTCACCATGCCCTGCAGTCCGCCGGGCTGGTGCATCCGATCGCGCAGAACGTCGGTCACGTCCATCAGCGTTCACCCGGCCGTTTGGTCTCGAAGCCGACGCGCTCGACCCCCGCCTGCAGCAACCGATCGAACACATCGCTCACTTCCTGCAGGTTCACGCCGCCGTCGCCCCGCAAATACACGTCCTTCTTCGTGGCGCCCTCGAGCTTCTGGCGGATCCGCTCGCCGAGCACGTCGATCTTCACCGGTTCCTTGCCGATGTAGAGCATGTGGTTCTGCCGATACGAGAGCGGGATCGTCACCTCGATCCGTTCGCCGGTCATCTGAATCGCGCGCGACTGCTGCGGCAGG
>DASQHH010000006.1:0-4514 GCA_035632195.1 Vicinamibacterales bacterium | reverse complement strand
GGCTCGACCTCGGGCTCGAGTACCGTTTCCAGATCCTCAGATGGCGGCCGTGGATCGGCGTGCGCGCGTACAACGCGCTCAACACGTTCGACCCGACCGACGTCCAGGCCAACACCGGTTCGCCGAATTTCGGCGCGCTGTACAACTCCGAGTATCGTCAGCTGCGCCTCCAGGTTCGATTCGAGCGATGATCGCGAGGCCGTGCCTCGCCGCGTGCGTCTGGGTCTTCGCCGCAGCCGTCGGCGCGAGCGCCGCCGACCCGTCGCTGCGCGCTCGGCTGGCCGCCCTCGAACCGGCTGTGACGCGCGAACCCGAGAATCTGCAGCTCGCCGCCGAATACCGGCAGATCGCGATCGCCGCCGGCGAGTTCGATCGGTCCATCCGACTGATGGAGCGCCTGGCGGACGCGAAGAGCGCCGGGCCGAACGTCCAGATCAGCCTCGCTCTGGCCTACGTCGACAAAGTGCCGACCTCCGGCGACATCCGGCGCCTGTACCTCGCGCGTGACGCGATCGGCGCGCTGTCGCGGGCCATCGATCGCCAGCCGACGGTGCTGGCGTTTTACATCCGCGGCGTCATCAATCTCTTCTTCAACAATTTCATCTTCCATCGCATTCCGCGCGGCATCGACGATCTGCGGAAGGCCAGCGAGCTGGTCACGCCGTCCACGCCGGCCGGGCTCGCGGGCGCGGTCTGGGCATCGTTGGGGGACGGATACTGGAGGCTGGGCGACCGGGCCAGGGCCCGCGCGGAATGGCGGCTCGGCGGTGAAAAGTATCCGGGCGACGAGAAGCTGCGCATTCGGCTGTCAGCCGACGACAACGCGGTCGACAGCGTGGTCTTCGAGGCGCTATACGCGGGTCACCGCGTCGACACGAGCCTCCGCGGCGCGCTGCCGTAGCCTCGCGCGCGCGCGGAGCGCAGCGCGATCCAGCGATTTCCACGCCCACCACGCGGCGCGCACCGCCGGATCCCATGACAGCGGGACCCACGGCGCAACGACATTCCTCGTCGACACCCACCGGACGGGAGCGATCGAGCTGATGTCGATCTCGTCGGCGCCCAGCGGGATGCCTGTCCGCCGCTCGAACGGATACAGCAGGTTGCTGAGTGCCGCCTGATCCCACCGATGCGTCGCGCGCGTCGCACCCTCGGGGTCGATGCAGTCGGGCGTCAGAGCGCACCGGCGCCAGTCGGCGACCAGGTCCCGGACGGCCTCGCGCGCGGCGTCGAATCCGACGACGCCGGCGGGGCGGCAGCGGCGCTCCGCATCCTCGGCGGACACGTGCATGTACCGCAACATGCCGTCGTGGCACCAGCGGCGGATCGGGGACTGGCCGACGAGCGTCAGCACGCCGTCGCGTCCGATCCGCTCGAACACCGGGTCGAGCCGCGCTCGAATGATGCACGCCGCGTCGAGCCACAGCACGCGGCCGCGGCGCCGCGCCAGGACGTCGTCGATCACGATCGGCTTCCACGCGCAGATCGCGAGCCGGCGGACGTGCGCGGGGTAACGATCGAACTCGAAAGGCTCGGCGGCGACCCACGGAAAGCGGCGGGCGAGATGGCGCCGGTCCGCGGGCGACAATCCGAGATCAGCGACGACGAACCCGACCGTCGCGCGGTGCCGTTCTGCGCTGAGCAGCAGCTGGCAGAGAGTACGGTAGAACCGGTGATCGGCCGCGCTGACGAGCGTGCGGACCGCGGACGCGGGCGCCACGATGCGGTATTCTAGCGCCCCGATGCGATCGGCCGACCGATGCGCGTAGCGGTGGCGCGGACGGCGCGACCCGATCAGCCATGGCACGATCTCGTCGTCGAATCGATCCGGCAGGTCGACGGCGTCGAAGCCGTCCTCGCCGGCGCACCCACCTCGGATTCCCCGTCCGATATCTGGATCGACCTGTCCGGTGCGAGACCACCAGTCGATCCGCCGTTTGGCGTCTGGCGGTTCGGATTCGGAGACGGTGCGCCGCATGCGGGCGCCGCACCGGGAACGCTCGCGCGACTCTATCGCCTCACGGCCGACCCGGCCCGCGCGGTCGTCCTGCACGAAGGCTGGTACCGATCGCGGTCGCTGGAGTCATGGGGCACGACGTCGGTTGGCGCGCGCGTGGCGGGATGGTGCGCGCGGGCGCTTCGGCAGATCACGCTTGGCGATCGCGAGACGGTCAACGGACCGCCGCAATCGATCGACGGGTGCCGCAACCTCGTCCCGCCCGCGGCCGTCTCCCGACGGTCGACCGTGGCGGGGGAGATTGCAGGGTGGCTGACGCGGGAGCGCTGGACGATCGGCCTCGCGGCAGTTTCGATCGAAGAGGTGATGCAGCGCGGGCGGCTGCCGGCGATCGCGTGGATGGGCGGTCAGCCCGCTGACCGGTTTTTCGCCGATCCGTTTCCGCTCTCTCACGCGCGCGACCCCGTGCGGCTGATCGCGGAGGAGTATCACTACGCGTCTCGGAGCAAGCGCCTGGTGGAGCTCGCAGTCGCGCGGTCGGGACGGCTGCTCGAATGCCGCGCGCCAGGATTGCTGCCCGTCGACGCCTCGTATCCGTTTGTCCGGCGCGAAGGCAGCCGAGTCTGGTGCATCCCGGAGACGTTCCGCGCGCGTTCCGTGTCCGCCTTCGTCAGCGACGACGACGGCCGGACATGGCGGCGTGACGGCGATCTGCTGGAAGGATTCCCGGCGGTCGATTCCACACTGGTCGAGCACGAGGGGCTGTGGTGGCTCTTCTGCACCCGGCAGGGCGACGAAGATCAGACCGACCTGCACCTGTTCTTCGCCGCTCATTGGCGTGGACCGTGGGCGGCGCATCCTCTGAACCCGGTCAAGTCCGATACGCGATCGAGCCGACCTGCGGGAGCGCTGTTCAGGCTCGCCGGGTCGTTGTACCGGCCTGCGCAGGACTGTTCGCGTCGATACGGCGGCGGCGTCACGGTGAATCGGATAGAGGCCTTGTCGCCGCACGCGTTCCGTGAAACGGCGGTGGCAGCCTTCGGCCCCGACGAGTCGTCGGAGTGGCCGCACGGCCTGCATACCCTGAACGGCGGGATCGGCTACACGGTTGTGGACGGACTGCGGCTCGAGCCGCGGCTGGGGCCGGCCGCATGGAGCGCTCGCGCGCGCCGTCAGGCGGCGACGAGCTGATTCTCGACGAGCTGCCGGTAGAATTCGCAGCTCTCGAGCAGCGTCTCGTGGGTTCCCGCCGCGAGGATTCGTCCACGGTCGACGACGACGACGCGGTCGACGTTGACGACGGTGGACAGCCGGTGGGCGACGATGAGCGTCGTCGGGCGATAGTCGAGGCCGCGAATGGCGTCCTGGACGAGCGATTCGCTTTCCGCGTCGAGCGCGCTGGTCGCTTCGTCGAGCATCAGCACCGGCGGCCGGCGCAGCACGGCGCGGGCGATGGCGATCCGCTGACGCTGGCCGCCCGACAGCTGCACGCCCCGATCGCCGACGCGGGTCGCGTATCCGTCCGGGAAGCGCGTAATGAACTCGTCCGCATGCGCCAGGCGGGCCGCGTCGCGCACGTCCGCGTCGCCGGCGCCTGGATGGCCGTAGCGGATGTTGTCCGCGATCGATCGCGAAAAGAGCACCGGCTCCTGCATCACGACGCCAACCTGTCCTCGGAGCCACACCGGATCGACTCGGCGCAGGTCGACGTCGTCGACGAGGACGCGCCCGCGCGTGGGGTCGTAGAAGCGGAGCAGCAGGTTCAGCAGCGTCGATTTCCCCGATCCCGACCGACCGACGAACGCAACCACCTCGCCGGGTGCGATCGCGAGGTCGATTCCGGCCAGCGCCTCGACGTCCGCCCGGCTCGGATAGCTGAAATGGACGGCGTCGAAGGTCACGGCGCCGCCAAGGTGCGCCGGCCGCAACCCGTCGAGATTGGCGAGCTCGGGTTCGAGCGCCATCACGCCGAAGACCCACTCAGTCGAGCCGAGTGCGACGAGCAGCTCGGCCCAGAACGTGGAGGCGTTGCGGTAGCCGCGGGCGACGAGAAACGCGTACAGGATGAAGGAGATCAGTCCGCCCGAGGACAGGGTTCCGTTGATGATCAGGTGCCCGCCGACCCACAGCGCCAGGAGCGCGCACCCCTCACCGATGATGAACGAGAGCCCGGTGTGGCTGGCGGTCGCGAGGATCTTCCGGCGCGCGAGCCCCACGGCCGCGCTCATCAGGCTCTCGTGCCGCGCCGCTTCGGCGGCTTCCTGCGAGAACGCGCGGACGGTCCGGATCCCCGCGATCGATTCCTCGACGATCGTGCCGGTCTGCGCGTACGCGTGCTGCGCGTCGGCCGTGTAGCGCTTGATGCGGCCGCCGAGCATGTAGGCGCCGGCGACGAGCGTCGGCATCGCGATGAGCACCAGCGCCGACAGGACGGCTGAGGTGTAGAAGAGCATCGCAGTGCCGCCGATACCCCACAACGCGAAGCGCAGGCCGTCCGCCAGCTCGTCGCCCGAGATCCGCTGCAGCGTCGGCACGTCCGCGGCGAGCCGCGTGGTGA
>DASQHH010000005.1:0-3393 GCA_035632195.1 Vicinamibacterales bacterium | reverse complement strand
TCGCGTGCATCGACAGCGTGGGCGACATCGTCGCGCTGACGGGTGACGCGGATGGCGGATCCAGCGCTTTCGCGAGACCGAAGTCGAGCAGCTTGACGGCGCCGTCCGGCCGCACTTTGACGTTCGCGGGTTTCAGGTCGCGATGGATGATCCCCTGCTCGTGGGCCGCCTCGAGCGCCAGCGCGATTTGCCGCGCGATTGCGAGCGTGTCTTCGAGCCGCAAGCCACCCGAGCCCGGCGCTTCCAACCTGTCCGCGAGCGTCGGGCCCTCGACGAGCTCCATGACGAGCGCATGGACGTTCCCCTGCTGCTCGAAGCCGTACACGTGAGCGATGTGCGGGTCGTTCAGCGCGGCTAACGTCTTTGCTTCGCGTTCGAACCGCGCGGCGGAATCGCGATCGGCGACCAGGGCATCGGGAAGGACCTTGATGGCGACGTCGCGATCGAGGGTGACATCACGCGCACGGTAGACTTCGCCCATCCCGCCGGCGCCGATGAGGCCAGTAATGTGGTAGCCGCCGAGCTGCGCGCCCGGAGCGAGGGGCATCCGAGGCTGCATGATAGTTCAGCGCGTCCCACGTTCCCGTCGATGCGGCTCCAGATACGACAATACAAGACTCCATGTCGTGTCATGGCACACGTGTTCCCTATGTTGTGCCGAAACGGCGCATAAATCGTCGTCCTACAAACTTGTCGTTCGTCACATAAACACTCCTGCATCAATCGATTAGCGCTGGCCGGTCCCCATGGTGGCCGTCTTGCTCTTCAGAAGCCATGACCTCCCAAGGCCGTTCCGGTCGAACCGTGTGCATTGGCGCGCTCGCCATGCTTTTCCTCAGCGCGATGACGTTCGCCGCCCCTCCCGCGTCGATAGCCGGCGCGTTTCCGAATCTGGCTGCGGGCACATTGACCGTCGTTGGCACGGGCTTCGATCCGCAAGCGAACGTGGCGCTCAGCGGCACGCCGCTCGCCGTGCAGAGCGCCACGCCCACACGGCTTGTCGTGACGCTGCCGCAGTCTCTCGCGCCGGGAACGTATCGCCTCGTGGTTGGTCATGGAGGCAATGCGAACGGCGCAGACGATGCGGCCCTTGACATCACGATCGGCGCGGCCGGACCTGTGGGACCGCTTGGCCCGCAGGGGCCCGCTGGCGTGACGGGATCGCTGGGACCCATGGGTCCGATCGGGCCTGTCGGAGCTGCCGGCGCCACGGGCGCGCAGGGACCGCAGGGTGCTGCCGGTCCGACCGGTCCGCAGGGCGCAACAGGATCGACCGGACAACAAGGTCCAAAGGGCTTGACGGGCGACACCGGCAGCAGCGTTCGCGCGAGCGCGACGCCGTACGACGGAACGCCCGACGGCGTGGACTTCGCCGTGTGTCTGAGCAACAGCGGCCGCGCCTTCGAGATCGTCGATGCGGCCGGCAACGTGCTGGACAAGTCGCGGTTCGTGGTGTGCGACGGCGCTGCCGGCGTCGACGGCAAAGCCGGATCGGAAGGACCGACCGGTGCAACGGGCCCGGCCGGACCGGCAGGCGCGGACGCGTCAGGATTCGGTTTCCGTCAGGTGTTCGTCGGATCGACGCTGGTCACGTCGACGCCCGTGGCCATCGGATCGATCACCGCGACGGTTCCGTCCGCCGGCACCGCGCTCGTGCTCGCGACCGGGCAGTGCACGATGGCGCCGAGCACGATGGCGACGACCGTGCGCGTGGAGGTCAACAGCGTATCGGCCTTGGCCGTCGCGAACACAGTCGCGGCCGTGAACATCACGATGGGCACCGAATCGGTGGTCACGATGTCGAGGCCGTTCTCCGTCAGCCGCACGTTCACGCTGACGGCCCCGGGACGCTATCAGCTGTTCCTGAACGGACAACTCACCGGCGGCAGCGGCGCGACGTCCTGCTACGCCGGCGTGACGTTCCTGTTCACGCCGACCGCGCTCGCCCAGTAATCAACCGCAGAGCGCGCGGCTCCGGCTCTCTGCGGTCTCTGCGTTTGCTTTTTCCGTGGTGGCCGCGGGTCCTCATCGCGCTACGATCGTTCAATCCGATGGACGCCTGACCGATGCACATCCCGAAATGGCTGATCGCGACGGCAGGGCTCTTCGTCGTGGGGCTGATCGCTGCGCTCGCTTTCTTCATCGGCCGGGAGACCTCTCGGCCGCCGGCTGCGGCCACTGCCGCTTCGTCGGCGGCGCTCGAGCCGTCCGCCGCAAGAGCCTCGGCTCCGGAAGTGCCGAGGCTTCCACCTGCTGAAGCAGCCGACGGAAGTACTCCGATCATCCCTGCATCGGCGAGCGGGACCGTGTCGAGCAGCGCGACCCCACCGCGTGCGAGCGCGACTTCGACGCCGGGTCTCCTGGTGGACGGCTCGCAAGCGACGGCTGAAGCGCGGGGGCGAGTGGCCGCGTACTTCGAGCAGATGGACGCCATCCAGTCAGGCGGGTCAGTCGGCGATCAGCAGGAGTTCGCTACGACCCTGGTCAATGGGGCCGCCAGCGGAGATTTCTCGGGCATCGACGATCTCGTGCGAGCGGCCGGCGAGGCGGAGCGTCGTGCCGCCGCGCTCCAGCCGCCGGCCGAGTGCGCGGAATATCACCGTCAGGCCCTGGCGCTGCTGCGGGAGAGCCGGACCATGGTCGCCGCGCTTCGCGACGGGCTGAAGCGCAACGACACCGACGGGTTGACCGCGCTGGGCGCATCGGCGCAGAGCATGAAGTCCCGTGCGGAAGATCTGGCGCAAGCCGAGAAGTCCATTCGCGCGCGATTCGGTCTGTAAGGACCGATCTCGATGAAGATGCGATTGGCTGTTTGCGCCGTGGCGCTGTCGATCGGGGCCGCGTGCCAGGCCGGCACCACGGACGCCGCTCGTTCCGGCACCGGGGCGGAGGCGTTCTGGAAGACGAAAGTGAGCTGGTGCGGTGACGATCACTTCACCCGCATCCGCAGTCAGATCCGCAGCTGAACGGGTATCGCGTGACTACGATGGAGGAGGAGGCTCGCGACGGGCTCCAGTATCGCGTCTCACCTATGTGGACGTGACGGAGGTTCGCTATTTCGCGCGCGGCGCGTGGGGACCATGGAAGAACGGCGGCGGAGCGTTTCTGAGCGCGACGCTGTGGAAGAAGGACGGGGACTGGCATCTGACGCCGTTCGACCCCGCGACCGTCGCGATGCCAGTCGACTGCAAGACGGTACCGAGATAACCGTGTCCATCAGGACATTTTTCACAGCCCTCGGCAGCGCTGCTCTCACGGCGGCGACCTTGACCGCGCTCACGGTGCCACTCGCGAGACGCATTGGCATCGAAACCCCGGACGTCTCCGCTGCCGAACGCGTAACAGGGTTCACGATGACGACTGTCGTCGTCCTGACGATCCTTCACACTCCCG
>DASQHH010000004.1:0-3100 GCA_035632195.1 Vicinamibacterales bacterium | reverse complement strand
TGCCGGCCGATGCCGTGACCGCCGAGCTCGACCTCGGCCTGCTCAAGCTCGGACGCATCGATCTCAAAGACACGCCCGACGCCGGAGCGCTCGCCGGCATCGTCGCCGATCGTCTCGTGGAGGTGCTCGCGACGCGCGGCGCGGCCCAGAAGAAAGAAGACGCTGGAGGCAATGGCTGATGGCCAAGTTCCTGCGCGGCGCACTCGTGGAATACGGCGGCAACCTGCTCGGCCCGATTCCGAACGTCGTGGTGTTCCAGTTCAACCCCGAGCAGCTCGCGCGCACGATCACGATTCCGACGCCGCCCGCCGCGACCGGCGCCACGGATCAACGCCGCACGGTGGAGACCGGACAGACCGGCACGCCGCCGACCGAGACGCTCACGATCACCGCCCACTTCTCCGCTGCCGACGATCTCGGCAAAGGCGGTGCAGTGTCGGCCGTGCCGCGCGTGTTCGGCATCGGCCCGCAGCTCGCCGCACTGGAGAAGATGGTGTATCCGCCCGCGCAGGTCGGCGGATTGATCGGCGCGGCGATCGATGCGATCGGCAGCGCGATCTCGGGCAGCGCAGCTTCTCCGCCCACGCGCACAGTGCCGCGCGAGCGGTTGCCGCGCGTGCTGTTCATCTGGGGACTCACGCGGATCCTGCCGGTGCGCATCACGTCGATGACGCTGACCGAGCAGCAGTTCGACTTTCTGCTGAATCCAGTTCAGGCGCAGGTGCAGATCGGATTGGCGGTGGCCGGTACGCCGCCGGCCGGTGACACCGTCGCGAAAGGCGCGCTGCTGTATTCGCAGGGCGTGAAAGATGCGCAGGCCGCGCTGAATCTGGTGAAGGCGGTCGAGCTGGTCGTGGACATGATTCCGTTTTGACGATGGCGACGCGAGCTCCCACCACCCCGCCCGCCGCGCGGGCGCCCCTCCTCGGGCAGGAGGGGAGTGATCTACTGCTCCCCGCCTTTTCAAGGAGGGGTGGCGCGAAGCGACGGGGTGGTTTGCATAAGGACAGACTGCTATGTTCCTGAAAAACTCCCGCTACTTCGGACTGCCGACCGTCGCGGCGAAGGACCGCAACGGACGCGACGTTACCGCGGTCAAGCTGCGCCGCCTGCCGGCAACACCGGGCGACGACTACGCCGTCACGAGCTCCGACCGCGTCGACATCATCGCGGACGCACGCTACTCCGACGCCACGCGCTACTGGCATGTCGCGGACGCCAACTCCGAGCTCGAAGCCGAAGAGCTCACGCAGCAGGTCGGCCGCGTGATCGAGGTCCCGCCGAGATAAGCGCCATGCCTCAGTCCGAATATCGCGTCTACGCCGGCACCACAGCGCTCACCGACGATCAGCTCGGCCTGATCGGCGACATCCGCGTGGATCAGGCCATCGGCATGGCGACCGAGGCCGAGGTGACCCTTCCGGTGACGACGGACGACAACGGCCTGTGGTCCGTGCTCGAAGAGTCGTGGGTGCAGCCGTTCAAGCGGCTGCGCATCGAGATCAAGGTCGGCGACGGCGATTTCGTGCCGCTCATCGACGGGCCCATCGTCGCGCAGCGAGTCGAGCTGCATGCGGGCCCGGGCGACAGCCAGATGGTGGTGGTCGTGCACGACGACAGCGTGCTGCTGAACCGCGAAGAGAAGGTCGACATGTTCGAGGACATGGCCGACAGCGACGTCGCCTCGCAGCTGATCGCGGATCGCGGTCTCACGCCGCAGGTCGACGACGTGCCCGCGTCGGGATCGGCGCTGCAGCGAGTCGTGATCCAACGCGGCACCCACATGCAACTGCTGCGTGAGCTCGCGCGGCGGCACGGCATGTTCGCGTATGTCAAGCCCGGCGACGCGCCCGGCCAGAGCATCGGTGTGTTCGAGCGGCCGAAGCTTGCGCTCGGTGACCTGCCCGAAATCCTGCTGCTCGGCCCCGATCGCAACATCGGCAAGTTCAGCGCGGAGTTCGACGCACTCAAGCCGATGACTGCGCAAGCCGGCAGCGTGACGCTCGCCGACGTGACGGCGCAGGACAGCGACGCCGATAGCTCGAGCCTCGATCCGCTCAATGGTGATCCCGTACACGACGTGCTGTCCGAGCTCGCCGGCACGATGCTGCTGCGGACGCGCGAGGAAGTCACCGACCTCGACGAGGCGACGCAGGCCGCCGTGAACGAATCGTCGTGGGCGTTCTCGGCAACGGCGGAGCTGGATGCCGACAGCTACGAGGGCGTCGTGACGCCGTATCAAGTCGTGCGCGTGGTCGGCGTCGGCGGCTATCTGAGCGGCGATTATCTCGTGAGCCGCGTCACGCATTTGATCACCGACGCGACCTATAAGCAGCAGGTCAGCTTGCGCCGTAACGCGCGCTCGACCGGAAGCGACGCCGCTCCGCCCGCGATTCCCGGAGGCTTGTTCTGATGGAAGGCGGCCTCGAGCGGCTCACCGTCGAGGTTGCGGCGCAGTTGCGCCAGCGCCTCTACGGCAAGTACCGCGGCATCGTGACCGACGTGAATGATCCCGAGGGCCTCGGCCGCATCAAGGCCAAAGTCAAGGAGGTGCTGGGCGACCTCGACTCGTGCTGGGCGACGCCATGTTTGCCGTTCAGCGGAGATGGCGAGGGTCAGTTCACGATTCCACCGGTCGACGCCGGCGTGTGGATCGAGTTCGAGGCCGGCGATCCGTCGCGTCCGATCTGGACCGGCGGCTGGTGGGGAAAAGATCAGCCGCCAAAAGACGAGACCGGTGCGACCGCTTCGCCGACATTGAAAGTGCTGCGCACGACCCAAGGCTTGCTGCTCGCGATGGACGACGACAACAAGACCATCGCACTGTCCGACGACAGCGGCGCGAACTTCCTCAAGATCAAAGTGAATGACGGCCAGATCACAGTGCAGGCCACGACCAAAGTCGTCGTCGAGGCGCCGCAGATCGAGTTGGTCGAAGGCGCACCGCATCCGCTCGTGTTCGGCGACGATCTGCTGAACTACTTGAACCAGATGGTCATGCTGTTCAACACGCACATGCATCCGGGCGAAACGGTGCTCGGCATTCCGGTGACGCCGATGACGCCTCAACCGATGTTCCAGCAGGCAACCCCTGCGCTGT
>DASQHH010000003.1:0-4743 GCA_035632195.1 Vicinamibacterales bacterium | reverse complement strand
GCCGCTTGCGCAGGCGGGGCTCGACGTGGTCGGGCTCGAGGCGGGGACGTGGCTGACGCGCAAGGATTTCGCGCCGGACGAAATCCGCAACAACTATCGCGGCTGGCCGCAGGCGGTGCAGAAGGCGAATCAGGAAGTGCCGACGTCGCGGCCCAACGCCGCGTCGCCAACCGGTCCGCGCAGCAGCATCCACCCGATGCAGAACGGCGTGGGCGGCACGACCTTGCATTACTGGGCACAGAGCTGGCGGCTCAACCCCTGGGACTTCAAGGTCGTCACCGAAACGAAGCGGCGGTACGGCGCTTCGCGCGTTCCGAAGGGCTCGACGATCGAAGACTGGCCGTTCGGGTACGAAGAACTCGAGCCTTACTACGACCGCATCGAGTACGAAGTCGGCGGCTCAGGTCAGGCGGGCAACGTCGGCGGTACCATCGACCCGCGCGGCAATCCGTTCGAGGGCCCGCGCAAGCGCGGGTATCCGATGCCGCCGCTTCGATGGACCGACTACATCGAGAAGATGGCGGCCGCCGCCCGGTCCGTGGGGTGGCATCCGTTCCCGGGACCGGCTGCCATCAATTCGCGCTCGTACCAGAACCGGTCGGCGTGCATGTATCACGGGTTCTGCAACCGCGGCGGCTGCCACGTCGACGCGAAGAACTCGACGATGGTGACGACGATTCCGCGCGCGCAGGCGACGGGGCGGTTCAAGGTCGTGACGCGCGCGCACGTGACGACGTTCGAGGTCGACGCGAACGGCAAGCTCGCCGGCGTGAACTATCTGACCGCCGGCGTCGAGTATTTCCAGCCGGCGAAGGTGGTGCTGCTGTCGAGCTACACCTACGAGAACGTGCGCCTGCTCCTGCTGTCGAAATCGAAGGCGTTCCCGAACGGACTCTCGAACAATCACGGGCAGGTCGGACGCCACTATTTCAGCCACCACCAGGGTGCGCCGGTCACTGCGCTGTTTCCGTACGACACGCACAGTTGGTACGGCCTGCCCGCGCAAGGCGTTGCCGTCGACAACTGGGCCGACGACAACTTCGACCATTCAGGCCTCGACTTCATCGGGGGTGGGAACCTCTGGGTCTATTCGGACCGCCGTCCGATAGCCGCCGCCGGCATGTCGACGTTCGGGCTGGCGCCGGCGTGGGGATCGGCCTGGAAGAAATTCGTCCACGAGAATGCCGACCGCACCAACACGGCGTACATCCAGAAGACCACGCTGCCGTACGAGGACAACTATCTCGATCTCGATCCGGTCGTGAAGGATCCGCTCGGGTTTCCTGTCTGCCGCATCACGGCGGAGTACAAGGAAAACGAGCGGAAGATCGCCGCGTTCACGCAGGACAAGATGGAGCAGTGGTATCGGGAGGCGGGCGCGATCGCGATTCAGCGCGGACCGCTTGGCGGCGCGATGGGCGTCGCGACTCACGCCTATGGCGGAACGCGGATGGGCGACAACGCGGCAACGAACGTCGTCGATAGATGGGGCTTCTCGCACGAGGTGCCGAACCTCGGAATTCTCGGGGGATCCGTGATGGGTACGAGCGGCGCGCACAACCCGACGCTGACCGTCCAGGCGCTCGCCTGGAGGACCGCGGAGCATCTCTCGAAGAACTGGAAGAACCGGCAGTCCTGAGATTTCGTCTCAGTGACCATGCTCGACGAGATCGTCGACGACCTGCGGTTCGGCCTTCGGCTGATTCGTAAGCACCCGCTCCTGTCTGCCGCGATCGTCGCTACCTTCACCCTCGGCATCGGCCTGGACGCCGGCGTGTTCACCGTCATTGACGGTTTGATGTTCCGGCCGAGGGTCGCGTACGACCCCGCAAGCTTCGTCGATTTGCAGATCGAGACCGCTGACAGGCAGGGGCGACGGGCCGGTGTGTCGCTGGTCAGCATCGAGGATTACGAGGCGTACGCGCGCGCCGCGTCGCTCCGGGACGTCGCCGCATGGACGCCGGTCCACGCAACCAGCGGTGACGCCGCCAACGTCATCGAACACATTCCGATTCTCGTCACCTGTAATTTCTTTGCGGCGTACGGTCCGGAGCGTCCCATCCTGGGCCGCCGCCTCGTTGCCGAGGACTGCGCGCATCCAGATGCAATGCCCGTGGTCGTGATCGGCGAGGAGTTGTGGCGCACCCAGCTAGCCGCAAATCCGGCGGTTGTCGGCATGCCGCTGTTGCTGAACCGCCGGCCATTTCGCATCGTCGGCGTCATGCCGACCGGCTACGCCGGCCGGCTGCGCAGCGCGATCTGGGTACCGTTCACGTCGGCGAGCGTGTTCTACGGCGGCCGCGACCTGCTTCGGGAGCGATCGATACCCTGGCTGCTCGGCGTCGTGGGCCGGCTGAGTCCGAAGGCGTCGCGAACGTCCGCCGCTTCGGAACTGGCGGTCATCGCGCATCGTCTGGATGCCGCCGCCGCGGATCGCTCGACCACGGTCCGTGTGACGAACGGAGCGATGATCGACACGCCTGGCGTCCGGGAAACCGCAGGGTGGAGCGTGCCCCTGATCCTGACGGGGCCGTCGCTCGTGCTGCTGATCGCGTGCGCCAACGTGGCAATGCTGCTGCTGTCCCGATCGGCGGCGCGACAGCACGAAATGGCCATCCGCGTGTCGCTGGGCGCCGGTCAGCCGCGGCTCCTGCGGATGCTCGTGACCGAAAGCGCGCTGCTGTCGGCTATCGCGGTTCCGCCGAGCCTTGCCGTCGCATTTGCCGGCCCGATCGTGCTGCGAGCTCTGGTCCCGACGCTGCCGTACTATCCGTTCGGGGTCGACGCGAACGTGATCGCCTACATCATCGGAATCACGCTGCTGGCAGGCGTCGCTGCAGGCATCGCGCCCGCGCTGGAAACGCTCAAGAGGGACGTCAACGCGTCGCTGCACGGACAGGAAACGGCGCCGGACTCCGCATTTCGCTGGCAGCCGCGGGACATCTTGATGGCTGTGCAGGTGAGCCTGAGCGTGGTGCTGCTGGTCGGCGCCGGGATGTTCGTGCAGGCCGAACTGCGGCTGCTCGATTCCAACCCCGGCTACGAGATCGAGCATGTGATGGAAGTTGACCCGCGCGTCTCCATACCGCCATACACAGCCGAAACGGCGTCCACGTTCTATCGGTCTCTTATACAGCGGCTGCTAACTGTTCCGGGCGTTCGGGGCGTCGGATACGCTCGCGCCGCCGCCGACGACGACTCCGCTCGGCCGGGTGTGGAGACGCTGACTGCGGTCAGCACCGGAGTCGCCGCGACGACGTCGGTTTCCGTCGTCTCGTCGCAGTATTTCCGCGCGCTGCGCATTCCAATCGTCGGTGGCGCGCCGTTCGGCGATGAGCCGACGGCGGCGTCATCGGTACTCGTCTCGGAGTCGCTCGCGCGTGCGCTGTGGGGCGGCCGGCGGATCCCGATCGGAGAAACCGCACGCATCGGCGGCGCAGTCGTCGATATTGCCGGCATCGTGGGAGACGTGCAGTCTCTAACGGAGGGCGGAGACCGCGCGTTGTACCGGCCTGCAGGGGCGGCGCGGGCCGGAGATGCGATGTTCGTCGCCTTCGACGGTGCGGAAGCGGCAACTGCCCGCGCAATCCGCGACGCGGTCGCGGGGCTCGATCCCAACGCGGCCGTTCCCGCGCGAACGCTCGCGTCGATGCGGCGGGATCGCGCGTCCAAGTTCTTTGTCCTCGTGAAGATGCTGCTGAGCCTGGGCGCGATCGCGCTCCTCCTCGGCATGGCGGGCATCTACGGCGTGGTGTCGTTCGCGGTTGGGCGGCGCACGCGCGAAATGGGGATCCGGATCGCTCTGGGCGCCACGGCGGCCGATATCATCGGGCTCGTTCTGTCGTCCGGCGCGGTGCCCATCGTCTCAGGCATCGGCGGGGGAATCGTTCTGGCTCTGATCGGTTCGCGCACCGTCGCGCGCATCTTCGCAGCAACCCCGATTCGGCTCGACGCATTCGATCCAGCGGTCTTCATCGCGGTCACGCTGCTGCTGGCGATGACAGCCGTCGGCGCGATGCTTGGACCGGCCCGCCGCGCCGCCTCGGCGGATCCAGTGGACGCGCTGCGGCAGACCTAGGCGACTGGTTCGCTCCCAGCTCGGCAAGTGCCGCGATTGGCCGGGATTTGGCAAGCCGCGATCCAGGCACACGAGAGGAGAGCAGATGTCGCAACCGACGACCACACAGGAACGGACGATCACACGCACCGAGCTTGTCGATCGCCTCAACGAAGATCTCGCGCGCGAGTACCAGGCGATCATCGCGTATGTCGTGTATTCGCAGATGCTGAAAGGCGCCGAATACATGGCGATCGCCAGGGAGCTCGAGACGCACGCGTCCGAGGAGCTCAGCCACGCGCTGCGCATCTCGAAGCACATCGATTATCTGGGCGGCATGCCCGTGGTGGCGCCGGTGCCCGTCAAGCAGTCGGACGATGCGCGGACCATGCTGCGGGCGGACCTGCAGAACGAGAGCGACACCATCCGCGCCTACCGCGCACGCGTCCACCAATGCGAGGCGCTGGCCGAATACGCCATCGCCGAAGACATCCGCGAGATACTCCGTCAGGAGCAGGAACACCTGATCGATCTCGCGACGGCCCTCGGCGAGAACCCGCCTGACGTCTCGAAGAGCTGAGACGGTTACGCGTTCGTCGTCCGCTTCAATAAACTACGGACGGTGTCGGGAAGCGAGCGGACGCTGAGATAGAGTGCGTAAGCGGCGAATAGCCCCGCCAGGCGCC
>DASQHH010000002.1:0-10789 GCA_035632195.1 Vicinamibacterales bacterium | reverse complement strand
CGACGGGCCCGCCCAGGGTGGCGTTGATGTCGTAGACCTTCTGCACCTTGTTCGCGGCCTTGAAGCCGAGCGAGACGAGATCGCTCGAGAGGTTGTTGCTCTGGAGATCGGTGTTCGCCGCCGTCGAGAAGAACGTCCCGTGGAAGACGTTGCCGCCGTCCTTCGGCACCATGTTGACGCGGATGCCGCCCTGACCCATTTCGGCCGAGTCGGCGCCGGTCACGTAGCTGAACTCCTGGAAGCTGCCCTCATTCCAGTAGACGCCGCTGTAGGCGCCCTGCGCGCACAGGTTGTTCAGGCGCATGCCTTCGATCGTCTGCACGGTGTCTGCAGAGCCGCGGAACTGGAGCGGCGACTGCTGCAGGTTGCCCGAGCCGCCGACGTCGCGCGACAGCGCGCCGCCGCCGCCGAGGGCGATCGTGGTGCCGGGAATCATGATGCCGACCGCCTGGATGTTGCGGCCGGTCGGAATCGCGTCCATGACTTCGCGTGTCATGACGGTGCGCGTCGTGATGCTCTGCGTGTCGACGACCGGCGATTCGGCCGCGACGGTGATCGTCTCCTCGACCGCGCCGACCTTCAGGTCGATGTTGATCGTTGCCGTGAAGTCCGACGTGAGCTCGACGTTCTCACGCTTGACGGTGCTGAAGCCGGGCAGCGTGTAGATGACGGTGTACGTGCCGGGGCGGAGTTCGGTGATTTTGTATTGACCGCTGCCGTCGGTGACGGCCGTGCGCGTCTTTTCGATTAGTGCGGGGCTCGCTGCTTCGACTGTCACGCCCGGCAGCACTGCGCCGGACGCGTCCTTGACCGTGCCAGCGATGCCGCTGGTCTGGGCCGATGCCGCCGCTGGCCACAGTGCGAGGCACAGTGCGGCTCCGCCGAGCATACGTGCAAACGTTCGCATCCCATTCCCTCCTGAAAGTCCGTACCTGGCGCCGCTGGGACCTGAGTTCCGGAACCAGATAGCAGTCGCCGTGCCGAAACTGTACAGCGATTTCCGCCCGGAAAAGCCGCCGAATTTGCAGTCGGGCTCGCCGGTTTTCCAATTTTCCGTATCGGAGTTCGCGTTCCGTAAGAGCAGACGCGCGTGCCGTCGTGTGAAATTCCGCTTGCCCGCCCGTTGCGCAAAGCGCGAAGGCGCGCGAAAACCTACCGGACGGTCGGTTGGCCTTTCGCTTGACCCCGGCGGCTCCCCCGAGATACAAAGCGCGTCGCGATGGCCATTACGAAGGCCGAGAGGATCGCGCCCAACGACGTCCGGCGGGCGGAGATCTGCCGCACTGCCGCACAGATTTTCCGCGACCGCGGCTACGACGCCACGTCGGTCAGCGACATCGCCCGCGCGCTCGGAATCACCAAGGCCGGGCTCTACTACTACTTCGAGAGCAAGGAGGCGCTCCTGCTCGAGATCACCAACTACGGCCTCGACCGCGTCCGGGATGAAGTCATCGTCCCGTCACGGACGGTGCGCGATCCCGAGGAGCGGCTGCGGCAGCTCGTCCTGCGCCACGCGCGCATCGCGACCGACGGACACGGCGCCGTGGCGCACCTGACCGACGAGATTCGCGCCCTGCCGGCATCCATGCGGAAGAAGGTCGAGCTGCGCATGCGAATCTACTTCGATCTCATTCGCAGCACGATGGTCGAACTGAGGAGCGCCGGACGCCTGCGCGACGTCGATCCGACCGTCGCCACATTCTCGATGCTCGGGATGATCCTCTGGCTGCCGCGCTGGTTCCGCCAGAACGGGCGGCTGTCGCAGGAGGAAGCGGCGCGCGAAATCGCGTCGCTCGCGCTCAGCGGCATCGTCCGCTCCTCGCCGGCGAAGCGAAAGCTCCGCCGCGTACGGTGACGCCAGCGGGTGCCGGGTGCCGAGTGCCTGGTGCAGGGTGCGGTTCCCAATCCGACGGTGCGGCGGTTGTTGAGAGGTGTCTGAGCAAGCCGGCCGCCGCCTTCATCGCACGGACCGCGAGTTTCTGCAGCGGCGCCGCCTGGTCCGCCGTCCAATATCCGCGACTCACGCCGTCGGCAAGATGATTGTGGGTTTCGTTTTCCTCGGCGCGCGCAACCCGCACACGATGTGCAAATTGCGGGTGCTGATACGGGGCGAATCCTTCTGAACGGGTTCGCGGGCGCCGAACTCGCCGAGTCGCGAATCTGATCAGCGAACCTGAAGTCCCGTTTCGCCGACGTGCTGTCGACGAGCGCGTAGACGCGTTCCTTCAGTTCGTTCGCAAGCTGCCACGCAATCAGCTCTTGGTAAGTCTTGACGGCCATGCCGCGGCGGATCGCAAGCAGCGTTCCGTCGCACGCTGCACCTTGCACCTTGCACCTTGCACCCGGCACCCGGCACCCGGCACCCGGCACTTGCTCCCCGTCACCTATTTGCGCAGGCTCTGAACGTAGTTGACGACGTTCCAGATGTCGTTGGGCTGGAGGCGATCGCCGTAGCCTTCCATGTCCTTCGACGTGCCGTCGTGGATGGCGGCGTAGAGCTCGCCGTCGCTCGAGCCGTAATCGAGCTTCGCCGACGTGAGATCCGCGGGCTGCGCGCCGACCGCGGCTTCGCCGTCGCCTTTGCCGGCCGGCCCGTGGCATTTCGCGCACATGCGCGCGTACGTCCGCTTGCCCGACGCCACGGAATCGGCGCTCGTCGCGACGGGGTTCTTCACCTTCGCCGCTTCCGGATTGCCGCCCTTGCGGGGCGCCGTCGCCGACTGCGCCGCCGCGGCGACGGAGAACGTCGCGGCAGCAACGATCGCGATCCAAGGCCGCTTCATATCCCTCCCATGCAGAGGTATTTGATCTCGAGGAACTCCTCGAGACCGTACTTCGATCCCTCGCGACCGATGCCCGATTCCTTCACGCCGCCGAACGGCGCGACCTCCGTGGAAATGATGCCCGTGTTGATGCCGACGATGCCGTATTCGAGCGCTTCGGCGACGCGCCAGATGCGCCCGATGTCGCGGCCGTAGAAGTACGCGGCGAGGCCGAACTCGGTATCGTTGGCGAGAGCGATGGCGTCCGCTTCGCCCTCGAACCGGAACAGCGGCGCCACCGGACCGAACGTCTCCTCCCGGGCGATCGCCATCTGCGGCGTCACGCCGGTCAGAATCGTCGGTTCGAAGAACCGGCCGCCAAGCGCGTGGCGCTTGCCGCCGACGAGGACCTTCGCGCCCTTCGCCGTCGCGTCGCTGATGTGGCTCTCCACTTTCTCGACCGCGCGGTCGTCGATGAGCGGTCCCTGCGTGGCTCCCGCCTCGAGCCCGGGCGCCGGCTTCAGCTTCTTCACCGCATCCGACAGCTTCTGCGCGAAGCGGTCGTAGACGCCGGCCTGGACCAGCAGCCGGTTGGCGCAGACGCAGGTCTGCCCGGTATTGCGGTACTTCGACGCGATCGCGCCGTCGACGGCGGCATCGAGATCCGCGTCGTCGAAGACGATGAACGGCGCATTGCCGCCGAGCTCGAGCGACACCTTCTTGACCGTCCCCGCGCACTGCGCCATCAGCACCTTGCCGACTTCCGTCGATCCGGTGAAGGACAGCTTGCGAACGGTGGGATTCGACGTCAGCTCGCCGCCGATCTCGGCCGCCGAACCAGTGACGATGTTCAGCACGCCTTTGGGCACGCCGGCTCGCTCGGCGAGCTCCGCGAGGGCGAGCGCGGAGAACGGCGTCTGCGACGCGGGCTTCAGGACGACCGTGCAGCCGGCCGCAATCGCCGGCCCCGCCTTGCGCGTGATCATCGCCAGCGGGAAATTCCACGGCGTGATGCACGCGACGACGCCGATCGGTTCCTTGACCACGACGATGCGCTTGTCGGGCTGCGGCCCGGGCATGGTGTCCCCGTAGACACGCTTCGCCTCCTCGCCGAACCATTCGAGAAACGACGACCCGTACGCGAGCTCCGCGCGGGACTCGGTCAGAGGCTTGCCCTGCTCGGTCGTCATCAGCGCGGCGAGATCGTCCTGGTTCGCCATCACCAGCTCGAACCACCGGCGCATCACCGCCGCGCGCTCCTTCGCGGTCTTCTTTCGCCACGCGGGAAACGCACGCGCGGCGGCTTCGATGGCGGTCCGGGTCTCGGCGGCGCCGAGTTTCGGAACGGTGCCGATGATTTCGCCCGTTGCAGGATTGTCGACGTCGATCGTTCGTGGGCCGGGTCCTTTTGGACCCGCTTCGATCCATGCGCCGTCGATATAGCAGGCCTGCCGGAAGAGTTTTCCGTCGCGCAGGTGAACGCCGGAGAGGGCTGTAGGCATCCCGCGATTGTATCGCGGGGCGGCGTTGAAGACCCCTCAGGGCTTACGACCCTACGCTACAAATCGCGGTCGATCAGATCACCGATATGGTCGACCGAGACATCAGCCGGCCGGTACGCCGCCAGCAGCGAGGCGTCGTTCGCGTAGTGTCCCTGGCGGACGAACACGGTCGTGAGGCGATCCTTCCAGACGTCCTTCATCGCCGCGAGGATGCGGACTTTGTCGTCGATCATCACGTAGCGCTTCGAAGGGTACCGCCGCTCGACGTCGTCCAGCATCTCCTCTTTATGGATGTAGACGAGCACCTCGCCGCCGACCGCCTCCCAGAGTCCGGACCGCTCGATCTTGCGCGGCTGAAAGACGACGTCGCCGTCGGAGAGGACGACCACCGGTCCGCGCGTCTGCAGGCGGCGGATGACGCCCATCGCGCCCGGATAGACGCGCTCGTGGAAGGGATAGTGCAGCAGGAAGAGCGATACGCCGATGGCCTGCGGATCGCGCGGCTGCTCGACCCGATACCGTTGAAGCGCGCCGAGATAGTCGGCGTATCCCAACTCGCTGCGGAGCTCTTCGAAGATGGTCCAGTAGCGCTGCTCGCGCTCGAGGCCGAAGGCGTCGATCAGATGCTTCTTGAGATCCTCGATGACGCGATCGTTGTCGAGGAGGGTGTTGTCGACGTCGACGAGAAAGACCGCTTCGTGCAACCGCGACGGATTCTAGCGCAAGATGCTGGCGTTCTTTGCGGCAACGGCCGTCATGACGCCGTTCGAAATCAGCATCACGGCAATCGCCTGGCCGCGGTGGTGCTGCCGCCAGAGTTGATCCGCGATGGCGATGGTCGTCAGCGTCATCGTCGTCTTCGCGACGATCAGCGTCGTCGGTGTCGACCCCTGCATGGCCGGATTTATTTCCAGGTTCCCGCGCCGAAGCCCGACGTAGGTCGAGACGCCGTCGAAGGCCTGCAGTCCGATTGAGGTTGCGTACAGCGTCTTGAGCATCATCGGCCGCGGCCGGGACTCGGGCGGCGTGGTCACGGACACGAAGAGCGTCGGGGGCGCGGGGACGGTGGCCGCGACATCGGCTTTCTTGTCCGTCTTGTCGGTTTTATCGGTTCTGTCGTCGGCGGCGGCCGGCCGCGCCATCGCGCACGCAACCGCAATGAGGACGACGGCACTCCATGCTTTCATGACCACTCCTCGACCTGACCAATAGCCAGAGGAGGGCCAACGCACGGGCACCTTCACTGGGGGAGGAAGATGCTACCACTCAATGACTTACAGTTGTGTCAGTGACCTAAGTGCCGTGCGGGTGTGCCCTTAGCGCACGGCAAAGTGTGCGGATCAGGCCGCTCCGGCGTTGGAATTGGTGCCGTCATCGACGCGCTCGACTTCGATTGAACACTCGGTCAAGACGGCCGCCAGCGCGCCCAGGGCGGCCAGCATCGGGGCCAGGACCGTCCCGATCACGCCGACGGTCAGCGGGAACTCCGCGACGGTCCGGCCTGCCTGCTTGACGATGATGCGCCGCACGTTGCCGGCGTGGACGATCTTCCTGACCGCATCGACGAGGTCGTTTGCGGCGACCTTGAACGATTCTTTGTAGGTGCGTTCGGGCATTCGTCACCTCGATAATACGTCCAGGGTGCGCGAAATGTTCTCCAACCCCCGCTCGAGCAGCGAGGGACGGCAGCCGAAGCTGACGCGGATGTGCTCGGGCGCCTCGAAGAACCGGCCGGGCACGACGAGCGTGGAGTGTCGGCGCAGCAGATGCCGCGCCACCGCGTCGGCGTCGAGCGGCGGCGGCAGCCGCGGGAAGATCACGTTGCCGCCCTCCGGTACGACGGCCTGCAGGCGCCGCTCCCGCTCGAGAAAACGCCGCACGCGCTCGAGATTGCCGTCGAGAATCCGGTGCGCGCGCCGGTCGATCGCGCGGTGGTGACGAAACGCGGCCAGCGTCATGCGCTCGCCCGGCGCGACGCCGTTGTTCGACATGAAGTCATTGACCAGCCGCGCGCGGTGCACGAGCGCGCGCGGACCCAGAATCCAGCCGGCCCGCAGGCCGTCGAGGCCGTACGCCTTGGTCAGGCTGTTCGTCGTCATGACGTTCGCGCCGGCGTGCACGCATGAGCGCGGGCGGCTCCGGAACAGGCACTCGAGATAGACCTCGTCAACAAGAAGATGCGCGCCGACGCGGGCGAGACGCGCGGCCATGGCGTGCAGCGTCGACATCGGGACGCGCGCGCCGGACGGATTGTGCAGGCTGCTGACGATAGCCAGCCGCGTCCGCCGGTTGACGAGCGACGCGAATCGATCGGGGTCGATGGCGTAGCCGTCCTCGAATCGGCGGTCTAACCGTCGGATGCGCAGGCCAAGCGCCTCCGGGATGCGGAGCAGCGGCTCGTAGGTCGGCCGCTCGACGATCACTTCGTCGCGCGCACCGCAGCCGTCGAGCGCCGCGGCGCACGCGACCCAGTTGGCGAAGCTCGTTCCGCCGGACACCGTGAAGACGCGGTCCACGCTGACACGGTACCGCCTCGCGATCGCATCGGTCAGCGGCGCGTAGCCGTACTTCACCGGCAGCGAGGTCACCAGGTCGCGCCGCCTCAGTTTCAACAGCGATGGCGGGCAGCGTTCGATCCCGCTGCGTGCGAGGTTGATCGACGCGCGCGGCATCGCTTTCGCCCACGAGATGTACGCGAGCTCGGTGAACGTCATGAGAATCGCTCGGCTAAAGCCTCGCGCTCCGGCGCGCGACGAAGAATCCACCCGCTGCTGCGCCAAGGATCGCGGACCCGATCAGCGACTGCGTTGGATACACGACGAAACTGTCGACGACGACCCCGGCTGCGACGGCCACGAACGTCAGCGTCGTCCACGGGTGTCCGGGAACGAAGGCAACCGTGTGAAATGATCCAGAAGGACCCAGCCTCCTCCGAACGATGATCAACGCGCAAGCGGTCAGTCCGAAGAAGAGCCAGTCGGCGAACACGACGTAGGACAGCAGCTGATCGTACGTGTTCGTGGCCATAAGGGCGAGTGAGACGACGCACTGGAACCACAGCGCAAAGACCGGCGTGCGGTAGCGCGGATGCAGCCGCCCGGCGCGCGCAAAGAACAGTCCGTCCGCCGCCATCGCGTAATACAGACGCGGCCCCGTGAGGATGACGACGGACAGGAATCCGAGGGTTGAGATCACGATCAGTATCGTGACGAAACGCGCGCCGGCCTGCCCCGCCACCGCGAACGCGACGTCCGACGCGAGCGCCGGAGACGCGGCGATTTGCGCCGGCGTCAGCACCCAGAGATAGGCGAGATTCAACGTCACGTACAGCGCGACCACCACGAGGACGCCCAGGACGTTCGCCCGAGGCAGATTGCGCTCCGGATTCTTGATCTCGGCGGCGATGTTCGCGCAGCTCTGCCAGCCGCCGTAGGCGAAGAGAATCGGGATCAGAGCAGTGAACAGCATCCGCGCGGACAGACCGTGCACGGCCGGATCGAAGCGGCTGGCCGGACCTGGCGACGACGTCCCGCGGCTGAACGCGAGCGCGACGAGCGCCATCATGCCGAGGATCTTCGCCGCCATCAGCGTGTTGTTCGTCCGCTTCCCGGCGCGAACGCCAATCGCGTTCACGGCGGTCAGGGCGATGAGGGCCGCCGCGCCGGCGATATGAATGCCGATCGCCCCGAGCGGCACGAGCGAGCGGTCCACATATTGCGCGAAGAGGATCGAGACGGCCGCAAGCGATCCGCCGTTGATGATGAACAGCAGCGCGACGCCGTAGAGGAATCCGACGACCGGCGGATAGGCGCGCTGCAGATAGACATACTGCCCGCCGACCTCGGGAAAGCGCGACGCGAGCTCGGCCCAGACGAAGCCGCCGATGAGGGCGACGCCGCCGCCGACGGTCCAGACAAGAAGGATCAGGATCGGCTCGGGGACGACGCGCGCCACGTTGGAGGGATTGGCAAAAATGCCGACGCCGACGATGCCGCCCGCGACCACCACGACGGAGTCGAGAAGACCGAGGTCCCGGCGGAATTGCGGAGTGCGGAGTGCGGAGTGCGGATTTGCATTCATCGATTGATCGATCGATCAATCAATCCGCATTTCGCAATCCGCAATCCGCAATTCCGCGCGGCTCATGGCTGCGAGGCCGCGCGCGGGGGCGCGGGCATTTCACCCGCCGGGAAGCGCGGCACCATCTCGTCGCGCATCGCGAGGTGATACAGCGTGCTCGCGATGACGACCGCGCCCGCCCGCACGTCTTCTTCGACAATGCGCTCGTAGTTGTCGAGATTCGTGTGGTGGGTGTGCGTGTTGTACTCGATGGGATCCTGGCCGAAGCCGATCCCCGGCAATCCGGCGTTGTTGAACGACGTGCTGTCCGTGCCGCCGACGTTGCGGCTGTTGGTCGCCGATGCGCCGAAGACCTTCAGGTCCTCGAACGGTTTCAGCACGTCGCGCACGATGGCCGCTGCGGACGAAGGACCGAACACGCTGGCGCCGCGCGGACGGCCGGTGCCGCTGTCGATGTTCAGGTAGGCGTCGAGCGTCGCGAACTCGGGCTTCTGCGACTCGAACGATCCGAAGTGCTGCTTCACGTACGCCTGCGAGCCGAGCAGTCCCTCTTCCTCGCCGCTCCAGAGCGCGACGCGGATCGTCCGCCGCGGCGTCACGCCGATCGCCTTCAGGATGCGCGCCGCTTCCATCATCATCGCGCAGCCGATCGCGTTGTCGGTCGCGCCGGTCGCCGACTGCCACGAGTCCAGGTGGCCGCCAAGCATCACGATCTCGTTCTTCTTGTCGGTCCCTGGAATCTCCGCAATGGTGTTGTACGCTGTCCGCCCTTCCGGATACACCTTATTGACGATGTTGAATTCCAAGGTCACCGGCGTGCCGTCGGCGAGGACCCGCGAGATGCGCCCGTAGTCCTCGTTCCGCATGACGACGGTCGGGACGGCCTTCGCCACGTCGTAGGTGCGGTTGTTGAACGCGATGATCTGCCCGTGCGCGCGGCCCGCATCGTTGATGCGCACCTTCGCCCCGTTGGCGACGAGGAACGCGTCCACCTGCTCGTCGATCTGGCGTGCGGTCATCGGGGGAGCAGCCTGGTCGCCCCGTCCTCCCCTTCCGCCGCGGCCCCCGCGCCCGCCATCCGCGTTGTTCGGGTCGTACTGCTGCCGCACCTGATCGTCGTCGCGGCGTTTGGCCGGCGGATTGAAATCGACTGGGACGATGACGTGCTTGCCGACAAGCACGATATGGCCTTTGACTTTGTCTTTGGCGCCGCTGAGCACGGTCGTCAACTGCTCCGGGGTCGGACGGTCCGGCAAATCGAGCTCATAGGCCTGCGCGGTGACCGTGCCGTCTGTACCCGGGGTCCACGCGAGGACCTCACATGTCAGCTGGTCCTTGAACGGCGCGACCGCATGACCGGTGAAACGCTCGTTCACCCAGCCGGGATGGCCAAAGTCCCACGGCTCCAGGTGCCCATTGGTCATCCCCCAGCTTTCCATGGTCTTAATAGCCCACTCGCCCGCTGCCTTGAGGTTCGGCGAGCCTGTGACCCGCGGACCGTACACGTCGGTCAGGAAATGCAGCGTCCGCATGATTTGCGAATGAGCGGTCTCTTCCTGACGGATCTTCGCGTTGACGTTCGCGTCGACGTGTTCAGCTGCCCCAAGGGGAGCCAGGGCGAGTGCGGCTGTGGTGGCTGCCATGGCGGCGGTCCGGAAAGTCATGCTGTTAACCTTTTGCCTCCGATCCCAGTAATAAGGGGGTAATGATACTCACAACTCTTCGCCCCCTATTCATCGCCGCGGCGATCGCCGCCGCCCCGGCCGCCGACCTGGCGGCTCAGACCCGGCCGGCGCCTGCACGGGCTCAGCCCGCCGGCGTCCAGGCCGCCGAGCCAGTTGCGCCGGCACTGGATGAAAACGCCCGCGACACCCGCGAGCGCCTGCGGCAGATCCTCGACCAGTACCCGCCGACGCTCGCTTCAGTCCTCAGGCTCGATCCGACGCTGATGACGAGGGTGGACTACCTCGCGCCGTACCCCACGCTCGCCAACTTCCTGGCCGCACACCCGGAAGTCGCCCACAACCCGTCGTTTTTCGTGGGGCAGAGCACGGATCGCTACACGCCGGAATTGAGTTCGCGCACGGCGACGCTGCGCGAAATCCAGGAAGCAATGGTGGGGTTGCTGGTGTTCTGCGGTCTGATGGGGGTGCTCGGGTCGATCGTCTATCTGCTGCGGGGTTTCATCGATCACAAACGGTGGGTTGCGGCCACGAAGATCCAGACGGAAGCCCACAACAAGCTCTTCGACCGGCTCACGTCGAACGAGGACCTCATGGCGTACCTGCAGTCGCCGGCGGGGCAGCGATATCTCCAGTTCGCACCCGTCATGCCGGACGCGGCGCCGCGGTCGGTGGGCGCGCCCATCAACCGTATCATGTGGTCCGCGCAGACGGGCATCGTCGTCGCCCTCGGCGGCCTCGGTCTCGCAATGACGCGCAACTT
>DASQHH010000001.1:0-2335 GCA_035632195.1 Vicinamibacterales bacterium | reverse complement strand
CGGCCTGTCCCGCTGCGGGCGCTCGCGAGCGGATTCGGCCGCTTCACCGGCGCCCAGGCGCAGCTCGCGTACGCGACCAGCGCGCTGACCGTCAGCCGCATGCTCGTCGAAGCCGGCGGTCCGGCCATCGTCAACCTGCTGCGCGATCTCGGGGAGGGTCAGGACTTCGACGCGGCGTTCCTGCACCGCATGCAGCGGACGTTCGCGGATTTTCAGAGCCCGCGCTAGCCCAATCAGATCACGTTCGTCAGCAGCGACGTCAGCGCCTTCAGCCGGTACGAACCGTCGGCCGGGTTGTGATAGCCGAGCGCCCGCTCGGCGGCGCTGAGGTCGCCCGCGTCCTTCATCGGTTCGAACATCGTCCCCTCGTGCCACTCGTTGAACGTGCAGATGTAGACGAGGAAGAACCCGCGCCCGGCGTCGGACAGCGTCGAATCGCGCTGCAGAGCGATCGTCGTGTCAAAGGAGTCGCCGATGCGCGACGCGCTCGCGGCTTCGGCGCGTTCGCGGTCACCCGCGACGCTGAAGTTGTACGGCCCCGACGGCGGGTCGAACGCGAGCGGCGCGTAGCACGAGCCGGGATCGACGTTGCGCATCGCGATGTCGTCGAACCCGGGATTGATGTTGAACGAGAACACGAGATCGCGCGCCGTCGCGTTCGTCGCGTGGAAGCGCCACCTGTCCGGATGGACCAGATTGCTGTAGATCGCCGTCCCGTCGAATCCGCTGGCCACGATGGCCCCCATGTCGGTCGAGTCGGACAGCAGCATCAGGCGATCGAAATCGCGCCGGTACGTGTCGCGAACGCGATCGGTCTGCTGCCGCCAGGCGGCAGTGGACGCGTAGTCGGGATTCGCGGACGTGACGCCGTGGCAGTCGGTCTCGGTGGCGGTCAGGTTCGTCGCGAATGACTTGAAGACCGGTCCGGTCGCGCCGTCGGCATGCCGGATCTGCAGCAGGCAGTCCCAGTGCCGGCGGTCGCCGTACTCGCGGATCAGATACCCGATGTCGTCGGCAAACTTCCCGACGCGCGTCGCATCGTACGGCTCGAGATGGAACGTGACTTTGATGTCGTGCGCGCTCATCACGTCGAGCACGTAAGGCACGTTGCGATCCTCGTAGCTGTCCTTGCCCCACCAGCTGACGTTGATCGCGCCGGCGCCGCTCTCGATGATCCAGCGCGCGTGCTGCTCGAGCACCGCGGTCGCTCGCGAATCGTACGCGCCGAGTTGCGGGACGTAGTTCGACGCGATATCGATTGGCGGAATCCGGTTCCACTGGTCCCAGTGAACGTACGGGCTGACGCCGTACCACGGGTAGTACTCGAAGATGAAATGACGGCGGATGTCCGGAAACACCTGCGCGAGGAGGTGCCCGGAGACTCTCCGGGGATCGGTGTCGTCGCGCGGCGCGACCGTCGGCGACTGATACGCGCCGAGCGGTGCCGGCAGAACCACGCCGCCGGCCGCCGCAGCCGCCAGCCGCACGAAATCCCGCCGCGTCATCATGGATGGGATCCGCCCCGACCCGGCATGACGGCGTCAATCACGACTCCCCATCATAACGTTCCGATGCGCGATGGTATCCTTGTTGAACGGAGCGAGACAGCCAATGAAAACGATTCCGCGCACGATCGCTGCGGTCGCCGCGCTGGCGACGGCGTTGACCCTGGCGACCTTGGCGACATTGACACTGCCAGCGGCGGCGGCCGGCCATTCGTTTCTGTGGAAGGTCACCGGAAAGGGCGGGACCATATACCTGGTCGGGTCCGTCCATCTGCTCCCCAAGGACTTCTATCCGCTGAATCCGCCGCTCGAAGCGGCATACAAGGACAGCGATTTGCTCGTGGAGGAAGTCGACCTCGCGGAAATGATGGCGCCGGAGATGCAGCTGTCGCTGCTCACCCGCGGCCAGCTGTCATCGTCCGAGTCGCTCGACAAGGTCCTGACGCCGTCGACCATGGATGCACTGAAAAAGCGGCTCGACTCGCTGGGCGCGCTCGCAGCCCCGCTGATGCGGCTGCGGCCGTGGCTGCTCGCACTGATGGTCGATTCGCTCGAGTGGCAGAAGCAGGGCTTTGATCCCAACTTTGGCCTCGACAAGCATTTCTACGACCAGGCGAAGGACGACAAGAAGGACGTCAAGGGACTCGAGATGGTCAACGATCAGATTTCGATCTTCGAAACGATGTCGCCGCAGCAGCAGGACCATCTGCTGGCCGAAACGCTGAAGGACATCGACACCGAACAGGCGAACATGAACAAGATGATCGCGGCGTGGCGCGTCGGCGACGCGCCGGCGGTCGAGAAGATTGTGCTCAGCGACATCCAGAAGG